>JBAQWI010000448.1:0-9891 GCA_049298835.1 Oscillospiraceae bacterium | reverse complement strand
CACGATATTACCCCTACTACAATTAAAAAAGATGTTCGAGAGATACTCGAAATTTCTAAAAAAGATAATTATGATATCAAGGATATTAAGTCACGCAGAATGGCAAAGGGCGAAAAAGATGCTCTTATCAAAAAGCTGACTATCGAAATGAAAGCCGCTGCAAAGTTGCTTGAGTTTGAACACGCCGCATTTCTGAGAGATAAAATAGAAAAGATTAATGAGTTGTAAAAAATATAGGATTATAATTAGGAGGCCAGTTTGCTAAATGGGAATTGATAAAATCATTATTAAAGGTGCAAGAGAGAACAATTTAAAAAATATTGATATTGAAATACCAAGGGATAAATTTGTGGTTTTTACAGGTTTGTCTGGCTCTGGAAAATCTTCTCTTGCGTTTGATACAATTTATGCCGACGGACAGCGACGTTATGTAGAAAGTCTGTCATCCTATGCAAGGCAATTTTTAGGTCAAATGGAAAAACCAGATGTAGACCTCATTGAGGGGCTTTCTCCTGCAATTTCGATAGACCAAAAAACCACATCGAAAAACCCACGTTCCACCGTTGGGACTGTAACTGAAATATATGACTATCTTCGTCTACTTTATGCACGTATTGGTATACCACACTGCACCGTTTGCGGACGAGAAATCACCCAACAAACAATTGATCAAATGGTGGATAGGGTGATGGAACTGCCCCCAAACACTAGAATTCAAATACTTGCTCCTGTGGTGCGAGGACGAAAAGGTGAGCATCAGAAGGAGTTTGATACCGCAAGAAAGTCTGGCTTTGTTCGAGTTCGAGTTGACGGAAACCTGTACGATTTATCAGAGAATATCACTCTTGAAAAGAATAAAAAACATTCTATCGAAATCGTGGTTGATCGACTTGTGATAAAAGAGGACATAAAATCACGTCTTACCGACTCGCTTGAGACAGCAATCGGGCTTACTGGTGCAATTGCAATAATTGACGTCATTGACGGTGAAGAAATCATCTTTTCTCAAAACTATGCCTGCCCAGAGCACAATATTAGTATGAATGAGCTTGAGCCATCTATGTTTTCATTTAACAACCCATTTGGTGCTTGTGAAAAATGTACTGGACTTGGAACGTTTATGAAAGTCGATCCAGACTTAATTGTACCAAACAAAAATCTCTCAGTTCGAGAGGGTGCAATAAAGGCAAGTGGTTGGTATTTTGGCGAATCTGGAACAATTGCGCAGATGTATTACGAGGCAATCGCAGAACATTATAAATTCTCACTTGACACACCATTTAAAAAGCTTCCACAAAAGATATGTGACATAATTTTTTACGGAACTCAGGGCGAACGTATTAAAATGACTCGCAAAAATGAATATGGTGAGGGTACTTATCAAACGGAGTTTGAGGGAGTGGCAAACAATCTTGAACGTCGTTTCAGAGAAACTCAAAGCAACTATATTCGTGAGGAAATCGCACAATGTATGAGCACAAACCTATGTCCAGATTGTAATGGTGAAAGGCTGAAAAAAGAGATTCTAGCCGTTACCGTTGGCGATAGAAATATAAGTGATTTATGTAAATTTTCTATCACTGAGGCACATGATTTCATTAAAGGGTTAGTGCTTTCAACTCGTGACACAATGATTGCCGCTCAAATTGTAAAAGAAATCAACGAACGTCTTTCTTTTCTCGAAAGTGTAGGGCTGGACTATCTTACGCTATCACGTTCATCGGGCACGCTTTCTGGCGGTGAAAGCCAGCGAATACGCCTTGCCACACAGATAGGTTCTTCACTTGTTGGGGTGCTATATATTCTTGATGAGCCTAGCATTGGTCTGCATCAAAAGGACAATGACAAGCTGATTTTAACCCTCAAACGTCTTAGGGATTTGGGCAACACACTAATTGTAGTTGAGCATGACGAGGACACAATGTTTGCGGCGGACTATATCGTTGACATTGGGCCAGGTGCTGGTGTTCATGGTGGAGAGATTGTCTGCGCTGGTACAGTTGAAGATATTATGGCGTGCGAAAATTCAATTACAGGACAGTATTTAAGCGGAAAAATGAAAATTGAAGTGCCTAAAAATCGCCGCAAAGGAGATGGCACAAAACTTTCAATAAAGGGTGCGACCGAAAATAATTTAAGAAATGTAAATGTTGATATTCCTTTGGGGATTTTCACCTGTGTGACAGGTGTTTCGGGCTCGGGAAAATCTTCTCTTGTCAACGAAATTATATTTAAGCAACTAACCAAAACAATCAACAATTCTCGTGTTAAGGCTGGTGCACATAAGGATATTCTTGGAATTGAAAACCTTGACAAGATAATTGATATCAATCAAGCACCAATTGGAAGAACACCTCGTTCAAATCCAGCAACATATACTGGGGTTTTCACGGATATTCGAGAAATCTTTGCACTTACAAATGATTCTAAGGTAAAAGGGTATACATCTAGTAGATTTTCGTTTAATGTTAAGGGCGGAAGATGTGAGTCTTGCGAAGGCGATGGAATTATTAAAATTGAAATGCATTTCCTACCTGATGTTTTTGTCCCTTGTGAGGTTTGTAAAGGCAAAAGGTATAATAGGGAAACGTTGGAGATAAAATATAAGGGCAAGACCATAGATGATGTTTTAAATATGACGGTTGAGGAAGCACTTTCGTTTTTTGAGTCAATACCAAAAATTGCAAGAAAAATGCAGGCATTGTTTGATGTTGGACTCGGCTATGTTAAACTTGGACAACCTGCAACCACCCTGTCAGGTGGTGAAGCACAAAGAGTTAAGCTTGCTACTGAACTTTCAAAACGTTCTACAGGTAAGACGTTTTATATTCTCGATGAGCCAACAACAGGGCTTCATACGGCTGACGTTCACAAGTTAATTTATATGTTGAACCGTCTTGTTGAGGGTGGAAATACTGTTTTGGTTATTGAGCATAATCTTGATGTCATAAAAACTGCTGATTATATCATTGATTTAGGGCCAGACGGTGGCGACAAAGGTGGACTTGTTATTGCAAAAGGAACTCCAGAGCAAGTGAGCAAGAAAAAGGGTTCTTATACAGGAGAATATTTGAAGAAAATTTTAAATTAAGCTTTACAATAGTATACTTGTATGGTATACTATAAATAGAGAAAGAACAACAAAAAAGGAGAATTTTTATGACTAAATATGTATGTACAGTTTGTGGTTACGAGTATGACCCTGCAGAGGGTTGCGAAGATCAAGGCATTGCACCAGGAACAGCTTGGGAAGATGTTAAAGATGACTTTGTTTGCCCAGTTTGTGGAGTTGGAAAAGACCTATTTGAAGCACAATAACTGCTAAATTTAACAGATTAAAAAGCAATGTAAAAATATACATACAAGCTATTTTTGCTTGCATTGTATTTTTGCATTGTTTTTTGGCAGTCTGTAAAAGAGAGTTTAATCTCTTTGTTTGCCTTGAAAGGGGGATGTTTATGTCAATAAATAAAATAACAAGTGATGTTTATAGTGTTGGTGTGTTAAATCCTAATTTACGAATATTTGACATTGTAATGGAAACTAAATATGGTACAACCTATAATTCATATATCATAAAGGGCAGTGAAAAAACTGCTTTAATTGAAACTTCACACCTTGATTTTTTTGATAGTTATATTGAAAATTTAAAAGAGGCGTGTGAGCTCTCAAGCATTGAATATCTTATCATGAATCATAATGAGCCCGACCATTCTGGCTCAATAGTAAAGCTTTTGGAGTTGTTACCTAATCTAAAAATTATAGCTTCACAAGCAGGCTCAATCTATCTAAAAAACATTGTAAACAACAATAATATGAATATCACTGTTGCAAAAGACGGCGATACTCTTGATTTAGGAGGTAAGACGCTTACCTTTATAAATGCACCATTTTTACATTGGCCAGACTCAATGTTTACCTATCTAAAAGAGGAAAAAATGCTATTCTCTTGCGACTTTTTTGGATGTCATTATTGTGAGCCTCTTCCATTTGACGGACAAATGTTGCCAAAACGCAAAGCGGCTTATGACTCTGCACTGCTAGGCTACTACAATGCTATTTTCAGCCCATTTAAACCATATGTGGCAAAAGGTCTTGAGAAAATAAAAGATCTTGAAATTGATTTTGTATGCACAAGTCACGGACCTATCTTGACAAAAGAGGGGTTTTTGCCTGAGGTAATAGAGAAGTATACTAAATGGAGTGCTCCTGTTATTAAAGATAACAAGGTTATTCCTCTGTTTTATTGTAGTGCTTATGGCAATACTGAACTTTTAGCACAATCAATTGCAGAAGGAATAAGAGAGGTGATGCCAACAGCAGAGGTGAATTGCTATGACTTGAATGAACATTCTATGTCAGATATGTCTGCCCTGATTAATTCGTGTGATGCATTTTTAATTGGTTCACCAACCATAAACAAAGATGCTGTTCCTCCAATTTGGGTGCTACTTTCACATATAGATGCGATCAATATTGCCAAACGTCCTGTTGCAATTTTCGGCTCATATGGCTGGAGTGGTGAAGCATTTAAAAATATCAGACTTCGTTTTGATGGATTAAAAACAAAAACTTTTGAGCAAGACTTTAAAGTTGTATTTGTTCCTACAAAAGAAGATTTGGAAAATGCAAAGCAATTCGGAAAAGATTTTGCTCAAACTCTATAATACTACAACGAAAATCCACGCAAAAAGTGCGTGGATTTTCCCTTGTTAATAGGCAGTATTTATTGTATAATTAGAGTATTATATTTAATGGGGGTGAATGCTATTAAGGGCGATTTGCATACGCATACACATTTGTCGGATGGTTCGTGCAGTATCGAAAGACTTTTTCAGCTTGCAAAAAACACTGGGCTTGATTATATTTCCATTACAGACCATGATCACATATCTGATAAAGACCGAGATAATGAGCTTTCAAAGAAATATTGTGTAAAAAGTATTGATGGGGTTGAGATTTCTGCGAAGGATTTTGGGCGTAATAGAAGGGTACATATTTTGTGCTATATGCCTAATAAAACTGATGAACTTAGAGAAATTTGCAAAAGGATAACAGACAATCGTGTCAGTGCAGGACTCAAAATGGCAAAGCTCGCAGCTGATAAATATCCCATTACCGCCCATGATATCCAAAATAATGCAATCCATTCTGATTGCATCTTCAAACAGCATATCATGCAAACCCTAATTAGCGCTGGATTTGCAACCCAAATATTTGGCGAGCTGTTTCATGAATTATTTGACTTTAAGACTGGTAGTTGCATGGTTGAGCATGAACACGTTGATGTTTATGAGGTGCTTGGTGCGGTGAAACGCTCAGGTGGAATATGCGTGATGGCTCATCCTTACACCTATAATAGCCTTGACTTTTTAAATGAGATTCTCGATAAAGGCTACCTTGACGGCATAGAAGTTTGGTCAAGCAAATCAAGCCTAGAGCAAGAGTCAGTTTTGCTAGATATCTGCAAAAAACATAATTTAATTCCCACTGGAGGTTCAGACTTTCACGGGGCGCACTCTTCTAGAATCTGTCCCATTGGAATTAAGACTACTCCCAAAGAATCAATTGAAGCAATGTTTTGCTTAAAAAATTTAAGGTAGGTAAAGAAATTGGATATAAAAGAGTTATCAGTACAAAAACACAAGGAATGGAAAGGCAAAATTGAGATTGTTTCTCGTGCAAGAATTACAAATAGAGAAGAACTTGCGATAGCATACACACCTGGAGTTGCACAGCCTTGCCTTGAAATTCAAAAGGACAAGTCGCTTTCATATGAACTTACACGTAGGGGTAATCTTGTTGCAGTAATCACAGACGGAACAGCGGTGCTTGGTCTTGGTGACATCGGTCCAGAGGCAGCCATGCCTGTAATGGAGGGAAAATGTGCTCTTTTCAAAGAATTTGCTGACGTTGATGCGTTTCCAATTTGCATAAATTCCAAAGACACCGATGAGATTGTAAGGACAATTGAGAATATTGCACTTAGTTTTGGCGGAATTAACCTTGAAGATATTTCTGCACCCCGTTGCTTTGAAATTGAAAAAAGACTGAAACAAAGTTTGGATATTCCAGTATTTCACGATGATCAACACGGAACTGCGGTTGTTGTTGGTGCGGCGGTGATTAATAGTTTAAAACTTGCTAAAAAACAGATAAATGATGTCACTATCGTAATAAACGGTGCAGGTGCTGCTGGCATTGCAATCGCGAAGCTGTTGCTATCGCTTAATGTTGGAGATATTATTATGTGTGATAAGGATGGAATTTTGTATCGTGGTGGTGAGTTCTTAAATGACGCCCACAGGCAAATGGCTGAAATTACAAATAAACATAACAAAAGTGGCTTACTTGCTGATGCATTGATTGGTGCAGATATCTTTGTTGGAGTTTCGAGGCCAAACCTTGTAACTGGTGATATGGTAAAATCAATGGCGGATAAATCAATTGTATTCGCTATGGCAAATCCAACCCCGGAAATTATGCCAGATGAGGCTATGAAAGCAGGCGCATTTATTGTTGGAACCGGCAGAAGCGACTTTCCAAATCAGATTAACAATGTGCTTGCTTTTCCAGGTATCTTTAAAGGCGCTTTGAGCGTAAGGGCAAAAGAGATTACCGAAGAAATGAAGCTTGCAGCGGCTTTTGGAATAGCTGGAATTATAGCCGATGATGAACTAAATGATGAGTATATACTGCCTGATCCATTTGATAAACGAGTGGCTATAAGAGTTGCAGAGGCAGTTGCCAAGGCAAATAAATAAGAACCCAAGGAGAAATGATGACTTACGATTACAAAACAAAAGGAACTTGTTCAAGAAGTATAAAGCTTACGATAGATGACAATGGAATTATCACCAATGTTATATTTATTGGTGGTTGTAATGGAAATTTAAATGGAATTTCTAGCCTAGTCATTGGACAAAACGCTGAGGATATTGCAAAGAAACTAAAGGGTATTAGTTGCAATGGAAAAGGCACATCTTGTCCAGATCAACTTTCAATAGCAATTAATGAGGCTCTTTCAAAAAGATAAGTAAATAAAAATGCCATCCAAGGTTAGCTTTGGACGGCATTTTTTTATTCATTGTTCAGTTTAAATTGGGACTCATAAAGTTCTTTGTAAAGACCTGCGTGTGAGAGTAAATCTTTATGCGAGCCTTGCTCAACAATACCTTTTTCAGTTAAAACTACAATTGTGTCAGCATTCTTGATTGTAGACAGCCTGTGCGCAACAATAAGAGATGTTTTGCCTTCGCTCAGCTTATCTAGTGCTTCTTGAATTAATAACTCTGTGGCGTTGTCTAGTGCTGATGTGGACTCATCAAGAATCAAGATAGGAGGATTTTTTAAAAACAGCCTTGCAATAGAAAGACGTTGCTTTTGTCCACCTGAAAGTTTAACCCCACGCTCTCCAATATTTGTTTCGTACTTGTCGGGAAGTTCCATTACAAACTCGTGGATGTTTGCAAGTTTTGCAGCTTCAAGAATTTCTTCATCACTTGCATCAATCTTGCCATATGCGATATTATCCCAAATTGTGCCCGTAAACAAAAACACATCCTGTTGAACAATTCCAATATTTTGTCTTAGTGACTCATATGTAAAGTTTTGTATGTTAATTCCATCAATTCTGATGTCACCTTCGCAAATATCGTAAAAACGTGGAATTAAATGACATAAAGTTGTTTTACCACCACCACTTGGTCCGACGAATGCAACTGTTTTTCCTTGAGGAATCTCCAAATTAATTCCAGATAGAATCTCTTTTCCTTGCCCATAGGCGAAACTTACATTGTTAAATTTAATAGTTCCGTTTACCGATTTTACATCAATTGCGTTAGGGCTTTCAGGCTCAGGTTCAGCTTCCAAAATTTCAATAAACCGTTTGAAACCACTCATTCCATTTTGATATTGTTCGATAAAACCGATAATCTTTTTGATAGGGGTTAAAAATAAATTGATGTATAGCAAATACTTTACAAATTCACCAAATGTAATTTTACCATAATAGCAGAAAATTCCACCGGCAACCAATACTACAAGGTTTAGAAAGTCAGTTAAAAACCACATACCACAATAAAACTCTGCCATGGTTTTATAGGCAAATTCTCTTGCTTTTTCAAATGATACATTGTTCTTTGCGAATTTCGTTTCTTCATGGTTAGAATTTGTAAATGCCTTTGCAACACGAATTCCAGAAATGCTATTTTCCAAACTTGCATTAATTTCCGATACTTCCTCACGGGTTTTTTTAAATGCTTTTCCCATTCTAAGCTGGGTCTTTGAAGCAAAAAATATCAGAAAGGGAATGAAGGCAAATATAATCAATGTGAGTGGGACGTTAATTGTGCAAAGAATAATAAAACTTCCCACAAGCATAATTGTTGATACAAATAAATCCTCAGGACCGTGGTGGGCAAGCTCTGAAACCTCCATTAAGTCGTTGATAATCCTTGACATGATAGAGCCTGTTTTGTTTGAATCGAAGAAAGTAAACGGTAGTTTTTGCATATGCTTGAAAATATCCCTACGCATATCAGACTGCATTTTGACACCAACACAATGTCCATAATATAAGATAATATAGTTAAGCACTGCTTTGAAAATGAAAATTAATAATAGGGTAACGCTCCAAATTAATAAAAGTCTAATCTGTCGATTAGGGACATAAACATCGATGATATTTCCTGCAATCATTGGAAAAAATAAATCGCAAAGAGCGACGATAAATGCACAAGTCATGTCAAGCGTAAACAGCTTTAAATGGGGTCTAAAGTAGCTAATAAATTTTTTAATCATTGAGTACCTTTCATCTGTTAACATATTATGAATACTATAGTAACATTAATATCCTTAATTTTCAAGTTAAAAACAGCAGTTCGTAATGAACTGCTGTTTTTAATCGTTATTTATTACTTGTTATTCTTTTTCTTTTTGTATAGTAGGAACATAAGCACCCCAACCGCTAAGACTGCAACACAGAGCATTATAATGCCCCCAATGCCACTTTCACCAGCTGACAATACATCAGTCCAACTATCCTGTAAATAGGTGCTTGTTTCATCATCTAAGTTTGTGAAAGTGTCACATTTTGCTAAAATCTCATCAGCTGGATAGGATATATGGCTGTTTTTAACTTCGTCGTCTAGGATTTCTCTAACAGATGACATCGGTGTGGAATAGCCGATATATTCAATGTTTGCCTTAGCAACATCATCTTCAAGCATAAAGTTAATAAACTTTTCAGCTACAGCTTTATTTTTTGAGGATTTAAGAATTACCATTGAGTCAACAAATGTGTTTGATCCTTCTTTAGGAACAACAAAATCAAGATCAGGATTATCACTAATCATTGTGATGGCATCGCCAGCATAATAAGGAGCCAAAGCCGCCTCGCCACTTGTCATCTTAGGGAATATCTCGTCCATAACATAAGCTTGAATAACAGATTTTTGCTCTTTTAGAAGTTGAGTAGCTTCATCAAGTTGAGCACGGTCAGTGGTATTTTGTGAATAGCCAAGTTTTTTGAGCGCAATACCAAAGCTGTCACGTGGATTGTTAAACATTAGAATTTGGTGTGCATATTTTTCATTCCAAAGGATATCCCAGCTATCAACAACATCAGTAACTTTAGTTTTATTGTAGATAATTCCAACAGTACCCCAAGTATAAGGGACAGAGTATTCGTTAGCAGGGTCAAACTCTAGGCTCTTAAATTTTTTATCAATTTTTGAGAAGTTAGGAATGTTGGCATAATCAAGTTTGACAAGCATATCCTCCTTAATCATTTTGCCAATCATATAGTCAGATGGAATTAAAATATCATAGTCAGCCGAACCACTTGCAATCTTAGCGTACATTTCCTCGTTTGTAGCATAGGTAGTGTAC
>JBAQWI010000447.1:0-3294 GCA_049298835.1 Oscillospiraceae bacterium | reverse complement strand
GCAATATACAATGCTCCAATCATCTGATTGAACAATCGTGGTGGATTCATATTCGTAGGTATATTCTATGCCATCATATTCAAGGTAAATCTTATCTCCAGTAGTAATCGTATCAATATAATAAAATTCTTTGTTTCGGTGAGCTGTCATACTGACATTGCGGTTTCCTTCTCCAGGAAGTTGGGCATAATCGTAAAGTCCTACGCCACGATCTAGCACCTTTGGCTCCGCACCGTCTAGCACATTTGCAGTAAGTTCTAAACGTGGGACACGCAATATCATTTGTGAATCCTTATAGGTCTCACGACCTTTTGTGACAAAAAGCTTATCTGTTGGATAAGAAACTTCTGATCCAGATTGTGTAGAAGAATCATCAACTAAAGAGGAAGGAGTAGAAGGTGTGCTCGATTCTAAAACGGAGGAGTCGGTAATCGGATTTTGGGGAGGTTTTGGAGGAACAAAATTGACTATTAAAAAATACCCAAGCAAAAGGATACCCGTCACAGCCAACGAAATAGTAAGTAGCTTTTTGAGGGGGATTTTATTTTTATTATCCTTTTGTTGATTTGGATGATTTTGCATTATTACTTCTGCCTTTCGATTTGTAAGTATGTATTTTTGCGTACTATTATCCTAATAATAGCATATTTATACCAAAATGCAAATAGTAACTTATGAAAAATTTTACATTTTATAACATTTACTTTGTGTAATTGCTCTGATATAATCAATATATATTTATTTTGATTGAAATTTTTTATAGGGCAAAAGTTGTAATGAATATAATTTTAAATTAAAGAGGGGTATATCTGTGTCCACTATAAATGCACAAGAGACTATTAATATTAATATGCTTGGTAGATTTCAAATTTCAATAGGCGACTGTGTTATTAGTGACACAGGGAGTCGTACTCATCAAATATGGAATTTGCTAGAATATTTAATTGCTTTTCGCAATAAGACGATTTCTCAAGATGAGCTAATCGCTACGCTATGGCCAGATTATAATAGTGATAACCCAGCAAATGCGTTGAAAAATTTAGTTTATCGTTTGCGTACTATCTTTCATTCACATGATATACCTTTTGCAAAGGATATTATTGTTTTTAATCGTGGTACGTATCGTTGGAATAATAATCTGCGTTGCACTGTGGACACTGAAGAATTTGAGAAACTATATCGTCGTTCTACAGAGCCACTTTTATCTTCTGCCCAAAAAGTTGATTGTTGTCGCAAAGCTATTGCGCTGTATGTTGGAAATTTTTTGCCGGATTCTTGCTATGAAGAATGGGTTGTTCCACTGGTGGGATATTATCGTTCTATCTATTTTAAATGTGTATCAAAGGGTGTTGAGTTGCTTTTAAAAGAAAACCTTTACGATGAGATTATAAGTATCTGTCAAAAAGCGATTATCATTGACCCATTTGATGAGCTACCACATAAGTATCTTATTTTATCTTTTGCTCGACAAAACAATCATTCGGCTGCCCTTAAACATTATAATTATGTAACTGACCTTTTCTATCGTGAACTTGGAGTTAAGCCATCTGAAAATATGCGCAATCTTTATCGTGAAATTGTTAAATCTATCAATAGTGTAGAAACAGATTTGGAAATTATCAAAGATGACCTTTCAGAACACAGCATAATTGATGGCACATATTATTGTGACTATGAGGTTTTCAAAAACCTCTATAGAGTAGAAGCTAGAACTGCCGCGCGCACAGGTCAATCTGTGTTTGTAGGTTTGCTAACACTAACAGATATTAATAATCAGGTTCCAGAAACAGGTTTATTAAGTGATGTAATGGATCAGCTTCTTAGAAGTGTTAAGCAAAGTTTGCGAAAGGGAGATATCGCGTCTCGCTTTAGTGCTACGCAATATGTATTAATGTTTTCATCATTTACTCTTGACAAGGGGCGGAATGTTATGAATAGAGTTTGTGCCAACTTTAATGCGGATTGTACAAATAAGACAATTAAACTTCACTCTGAAATTAGACCTCTTGATCCAGTTAAATAAACTTCAGTTTTTATGAAATACCCACCATATAGGTTTTAAACCTATATGGTGGGTATTTTCGTTGTTTGATTGCAGTACTTTAAAAAAATATTTTTAACACTGTCGCATAATTGCTTTCATATTGTCACATAACTGCAAATATTGTAATTATTAGAATAAATAAAATACAAAATAAAGAAATAAAAATTCCTGTTGTTACTGTCGTGTGACTGCTAGATGTTATACTAAAAAATAGCTAGAAATAGTAGCACAATTTTGTTGTCTAGTTAGACAACTTTTGTATAAGAATTAAAGCAACGTAAGGAGAGAATTTTATGAAGAACTTGAAAAGATTTCTGTGTACTCTGTTAGTGGTAAGTATGGTTTTTGCCGTATTGCCAACTAGCGTATTTGCAACAAACACAAATATAGTTGAACCTTCTCAAAGCTCCCATATAGCAAAACCAGCAGAGGGCTTTGTAGCAGCTGATTATCCAGCATATCCAAATGAGGGTTATGTTAAAATGGAAAAATCAGCAGCATGGAAAGACGACAATAAAATGGACGCTGAAGTTACTTTGACTATCGACGGCAAGGGCATAAACACAGGCGTCGATGCAGTCCTTGTTATAGACCGTTCAAATAGTATGAAAGAAAGTGTCGTTGTCGGCACAACTAATGTTCCTTGTACAGGCACATATAAGGAAAATTGGTATTTAGAATGGCTTACTGTAAAGTATTATTATGAATGCAATAAATGCGGACATGAAACAGTAAAGGCAAACAAAGACAAACCATGTACACAGATATTTCATAATGATATTAAAAAAACAAGACTGGCTTTAGAAAAAGAAGCTGCAAACACATTTGTAAACACAATGTTCAACAGCGAAACATCTACTAACCGTGTTGGATTGGTTTCTTTTTGTGGAACAGCTACTAAAAACAAAGAAATTTCAGATGTTACCCAAAAAGCCAACATTACTACAAAGATAAACGGTATAAACTGTGGTGATGGAACAAACTACGTTGATCCATTAAAAGAAGCGAAAAAAATGATTGATGCTCGTAAAGATAAATCTCGTCCTGCATATGTTATTTTCTTGACAGACGGTGAACCTAATCGCCCTTCTTCTAATAGTACAGGTGGACCAGAAGCAAAAGCTTTAAAAGATGTTGGAGTTATAATTTATTCAGTGGCATTTGATATTGATAACAATGATGCAATCAAAATTCTAAAAGATAAGATTTCATCTTCACCATCTAGCACTTACTTCCACAACGTGAAAGAC
>JBAQWI010000446.1:0-3487 GCA_049298835.1 Oscillospiraceae bacterium | reverse complement strand
GCTGGTGAGCTCTTACCTCGCCTTTCCATCCTTACCACAAAAAGTGGCGGTATATCTCTGTTGCACTAGCCCTAGAGTCGCCTCCGGCTGCCGTTAGCAGTTATCCTGTCCTATGATGCTCGGACTTTCCTCACAAAGTTACCTTCGCGCTACTATACAGTTTACTCGCTTATCTATTGTACCCTAAATTTCAAATTTAGTCAAATGAAAATTATAACAGAAAAATTTAGACTATTATTAAAACTTTTTAAATTAAATTTAAAATATCTATTGACTCTCACATTATGGTATACTTTATAATAAAGTAGAGCTCAAAATATACATGTATAAGAGGTAAAATAAAATGTTAAAAATAGGTGATTTTTCAAAGTTATCAAGAGTAAGTATCCGTATGCTTCGACACTATAATGATATTGGATTATTAATTCCTGAAAGTGTAGATGAATTCAACGGTTACAGACATTATAGCGAAACACAGCTACCAACAGCAAACAGGATTGAAGCATTGAAAAACATGGGGTTTAGCCTTGGTGTCATCACGAAGATGCTAAAAGAGTATAGTGATACTGAATTGCTCAAAAACTATCTTCAACTCAAGTATGAAGAAATAAAGGAACAAGCAGAAAACACAAGTAGGCAGTTAATTCTATTAGAAACTACAATTAATCGACTTGGAAAGGATGAAAATATGATGAAACACAATGTAACATTAAAAATAATGCCACAAAGAACAGTGGCAAGTGTTAGGAAAATTATTCCCGCATATGATATGGAGGGAATGTTGTGGGGACAGCTCATGGGAGAAACTGCATCACAAAATATACAAGACGCAGATCCTTGTTATGCCTTTGCAATTTTTCATGATAGAGAATACAAGGAGAAAGATGTTGATGTGGAGGTACAAAAATCTGTAAAAGGTAATTACAAAGACACTGAAAATGTAGTATTTAAAACAGTTGCACCAACACAAATAGCATCAGCCACATATAAGGGGAGTTATGAACAAATTGGTGAAGTTAATGAAGCTGTTGCAAACTGGGTAGTTGATAACAACTACGAATTTGATGGAGCTATGTTTAACATCTATCATGTAAGCCCTCATGAAACGAAGAACCCTGAGGAATGGGTAACTGAGGTTTGCTATCCTGTTAAGCGAATTGGCTAAGCGTAATCAAAGAATAATCAACGACCTGTCCGTTTTATTGGACAGGTCGTTACTTTGTATATACCGTTTATTTAAACTGCAATTTTTTCTTTTTCTTCTACATAAACCTTTTGTGGATCATAGTCGCTCAACATTCCGTCATAAATTAGTTCCTTGTCTAAAAGTTCCTCAAAATAGTAAGGGCGGTAGGTATGCACATCCCTTGGAATCTCACGAATAGAACAATCTTGAAATACTTTTGCCACAAATTCAGAACAAAAATACTGATTTTCCCTACAAATTGGAATATTGAATACACCCAAAACCACACCCATAAAATTATATTTAAAAGCCTTTTTGTTATTGTAAGCAGTCTCAAGATATTCTTTTGTTTCATTATAAGTTTCTTTTGAAACAGGGAAACGATACATATTTATATAGGTATCAGTAAACTTTATATAAAAGCCTTTATCTTTATCTTCCTTAACAAACCCGCCATGAAAGGGGTTCCAGAGTACGAGTCTGCCAAAACTATACATTTCTTTAAGTGATTTATCAATTGCAATGGAGCTATGGTTTAGGCTGTTTCTTGAAAAGAATTTTATAACTTTAGCTGGAAATGAGCTTGAGCTAGATAAAACCAAATAAATATAATCTTGCATTGTTCCCTCCTGAAATCATATTATTCATGATATAATCGACAATCTGCAAGTTTAACGCAGTCAAATTTCGCAATGCCATTGAAATTACTAATAATTGCTTAATAATATTATAACATAAGATTATTAATCGTTCAACTGGAACAATTCACTAATTATTACATATACTAAAAGGTGGGGGTGATTGTAGTGGAACAAGGTGAGCTGGTTGAATACCAGTCAGAATGGTTTTCGGTTGTTGGAGATTTAGATGATTTCATTTTTTATGAAAACGAACAAAATTTTACAAGTGAACGTTAAAGAAAGCATTCGCAAAGATAGCAATGCTTTCTTTTTGTATAAATTATAGTTTATTGCAAACAATATTGTCAAATAGATATCTTAATTTTGGAAGGACTTAGTTTGAAAAAAATTGTTTTATTTAAACTAACGTTAATGTGCAGGACGATACGTTCGTTTCACACACCCGTCCTTATGCATAATTTAACTCTTATCATTTCTTTGCTTTGCGTGATAAGAGTGAGTATCTTGATTAAATATTTATGCCGATGCAAAGCGGCGGAATGGAGCTTACTATGAATGAAATAAAAAATGCATCGCTTTTTAATACTTTGAATGATGTTCCAACACTATATCCTTGGCTTTCGTTCGATGAGGAATGTGAGGTTTTAGTGATAGGTGGGGGTGTAACAGGATGTATGGCGGCGCATACTTTGTCAAAAAATGGAGTTGACACCGTTCTTATAACGGACAGGCCTATTGGATATTGCTCAACTAGCATTGATAGCTCAACGCTAAATTATCAAAATGAGATTATGCTTACCACACTTTCTGCAACAGTAGGCAGAGATAAAGCACTATCCTTTTTCAATCAGTGCGGTGAGGCGCTTGATTATGTTGAGGAATTAGCGGGAACTCTTGATGACTTTGATTTTGCAAGAAGAAATAGCTTTCTCTATACCGACTGTGTTGATAAAATTAACGATTTGCATACAGAATATCTGATGCGAAAACATAACGGTTTTGATGTTGAGTTCTTAGAAAAAGCTGAGGCAAGAGAATTATTCTCTTTTGAGGTTAAAGCAGGAATCTTATCAAAAAATTCAGGTGGCGAGCTTGATTGCTACAAATTTTGCCACACTCTTGCTGCGGCTGCTGAGCAGCTGTCAACAAGGATATATGAAAATACCCCTGCTTGCGAAATTATAGATGCAGATGAGGGCGTTGTGGTTATTACCGACAATAACAAGAGAATTAAGGCGAAAAAAATAGTTTTTGCAATGGGATATAAGCAGGATGAATACCTTAATCGCCTTACAGGGAAAAGACGTTCATTTTTTCTTGCAACATCACCAGTTGATAGCTTTTCAGGCTTTGAAAGCAGAGCACTCGTTAAGAATATTAGTAGCAATATAAATTTGCGTTCAACAAAGGATAACCGCATTATTATAAGTGGGTTGGACTGTGCAACCATTGATACAGATGGTCGATTTGGTAAACTAATTAACATTGACAGGTTGGTTTCACGAAAATATGGCGAGTTAAAATCCAAGTTAGGGCATATGCTTTGTGGAGTAAGTCCTCTAAATGCGCAATATCAATACAACGGAATTTATGGAACAACAAAAGATTCAATGCCAATAATTGGCGAAGTTGATGAAGATTCCAACACGTACTTTAATAT
>JBAQWI010000445.1:0-4421 GCA_049298835.1 Oscillospiraceae bacterium | reverse complement strand
GCACTTGTAGTTGCAACCTGAACTGCGCCCTCAATTTGTTGAGTTGTTGCAACGTTAACTTCACTTGCAGATGCTAATCTCTCGAAAAATGCCTTTGATGAGTTAAATGTATCCACAAATTCAGTTTCAATGTAAACTGCAGCTTTCTTGCTTGGTGGAACATTCATTTCTGTACGAACATTTCTAATGCCCTTGATTGCATCCATAATCCTTGCAAATTCAATTTCATCAGCCTCAAAGTTCAGCTCATCCTTATATACTGGAAAAGTTGCTGTCATAATGGTCTCGCTATCATTAGGTAGTGCTTGCCAAATTTCCTCAGTGATGAATGGCATAAATGGATGAAGCAGTTTGATTGCACCCGACATAATATACAATAACACTTTTTGTGCATTCAACGAGGTATCCCCACCAGCCTGCAAGCGTGACTTTGTAAGCTCAATATACCAGTCGCAAAGGATATCCCAAATGAAGTCGTACAATTTTTGAACAGCGATACCAAGCTCAAATTTATCAAGGTTATCTGTTACATCTTGAACTAGAGTGTTGTATTTTGAAAGCACCCATTTGTCCTCAATTTGCAACTCGTTTGGAAGTTCTACCGTTGTAATTTCATCAGATATATTCATCATAATGAAACGTGTTGCATTCCAAAGTTTGTTTGCAAAATTGCGAGATGCCATAATTTTTTCCTCAGAAAAACGCATGTCATTTCCTGGGCTACTTCCAGTAACGAGTGCAAGTCTTAGTGCGTCAGCACCATATTTCTCAACAGCCTCGAGTGGGTCAACACCGTTTCCAAGTGATTTAGACATCTTTCTGCCCTGTGCATCACGAACTAAGCCGTGGATGAACACGGTATCAAATGGAACTTTTCCTGTTTGCTCTAGTGCTGAGAATATCATTCTTGCAACCCAGAAGAAAATAATATCGTAGCCTGTTACCAGTGTATTTGTAGGATAGAAATAATCCAAATCCTCAGTATTTTCTGGCCAACCTAATGTGCTAAATGGCCATAGTGCCGAACTAAACCAAGTGTCCAAGGTATCCTCATCTTGCTTTAGGCTATGTGAGCCACATTTTGAGCAACTGTCTGGTTGTTCTCTTGAAATGGTAATCTCACCACAATCTGCACAATAATAAGCAGGAATACGATGTCCCCACCATAGTTGACGTGAGATACACCAATCCTTGATGTTCTCCATCCAATGGAAGTAAACTTTATCAAAACGCTCTGGAATGAACTTTGTTTCGCCATTTCTAACAGCGTCAATTGCAGGCTTTGCAAGGGGTTCCATCTTCACAAACCATTGCATAGAAACACGAGGTTCAACGGTTGTATGGCAACGATAGCAAGCTCCTACGTTGTGGTCGTGTGGCTCAGTTTTTACCAAAAATCCACCCTTGTCTAAATCTTCAACAATGCGTTTTCTTGCCTCATAACGGTCAAGTCCTTGATAGCATAAGCCTTTTTCGTTGATATGTGCATCCTCTGTCATTACATTGATAATAGGAAGATTGTGACGAAGTCCTACTTCAAAGTCATTAGGATCATGAGCAGGAGTAATTTTTACCACACCAGTTCCAAACTCAATGTCAACGTAATCATCAGCAATAACTGGAATTTCACGATTAACAAGAGGTAGCATCACTGTTTTCCCAATATAAGATTGATAGCGTTCGTCCTTAGGATTAACAGCGATAGCAGTATCTCCAAGCAACGTTTCTGGTCGAGTAGTAGCAAGCTCCATATAGCCACTTCCATCAGATAGTGGATAGCGTAGATGCCAAAAATGACCTTGTTGCTCCTCATATTCAACCTCTGCCTCAGAAATTGAAGTCTTACAGTGTGGACACCAGTTAATGATACGCTCACCACGATAAATTAACCCTTTTTCATGAAGCTTAATAAAAACCTCTTGTACAGCCTTTGAGCAACCGTCATCTAGTGTAAAACGCTCTCTTGACCAATCGCATGAAGTGCCTAGCTTTTTAAGCTGTTCAATAATTCTTCCACCGTAGACTTTTTTCCATTCCCAAGCACGCTCTAAGAAAGCATCACGACCTAAATCGTCTTTGGTAAGCCCCTCTTTTTTCATTGCCTCAACAATTTTTGCCTCAGTTGCAATAGAAGCATGGTCTGTACCTGGAATCCACAACGCTGCATAGCCTTGTAGTCTGCGATAACGAATTAGGATATCTTGCAGGGTTTCATCAAGGGCGTGACCCATATGCAGTTGTCCTGTGATGTTTGGAGGTGGAATTACAATCGTGTATGGCTTTTTATTTGGGTCTTTCTTCCCTGTAAAATATCCTCCATCAAGCCAAAATTTATAAATTCTGTCCTCGAATTGACTTGGATCATAATTTTTTTCTAATTCTTTTCTCATATCTAACTCTCCTTTTTATTGGTACTTTCGGCTAAAAAATATAAAAGTCCGCCGAAAGCTTAACGCTTAGGGCGAACTGTTGTCCGTGTTACCACCTAAATTCAGAGAAATCTCTGCACTCTGCCGACACAGTGTTACCGATGTCGTGTTCCTTATAACGGTGGAAATCCGTTGAAGCCTACTTAAATCAAAATGATTGTTCGGTTCAAAGCTCAAAGGCTACTTCTATATCTCCCGCATGAAGATTTGCACCAACCATCTTCTCTCTTTGCATTGGGTGGATATATACTCCTCCTTGTCAACGCCTATATGATATTCATTTGGTATTATTATAACATATATTTTAATTTTGTCAATGTATGTTATGTTTATGCAAGGTAGTATCGACGAGCGACAAACCGTAAAATTTGCAGATTATGCTTATACCTCGTATTATCTCTGTAAAATGGAATTCGCATTTTTTAATTGTTTGATTTCAACCAATCACTTTTTAAAATGGCATACTGAACAGAATCTATGTATTCTCCATTTTTATAATACTTTTCTCTACTTGTTCCCTCATACGACATATGATTCTTTTTCAAAACTCTCGCAGATGCTTCATTAGGAAGAAAGTAATCAGCACAAACTCTATTTAATTCTAATTCTTTAAATGCATACTTCAGCACTCTACTTAATGCTTCCGTCATAAATCCATTATTCCAATACTTTGGAGCTAGAATATATGAGGTTTCTGCTGAATTACAAGTTGCATCTACATTATGTAGATTTATAGCACCTACTAATTCTTGAGTTTCTTTTAATTCAATACCCCATTGAAAAAATAAATCCTCATAATTGCTTACCCAAGACTCTACTCTAATTTTTATCATTTCAATATCAGTTGCAGGATTCCAAGGAAAATATTTTGTACATTCCTCCAGTTTTGCCCAGTTATTAAACATAGCAATATAATCTATGTTTCTGAATTTTCTCAAGATAAGCCTTGATGTATCTAATTCTTTTGTACCCAATTTAATCATATATCAAACCTCCCCGACAAATTGAGTCTTTTCTATTATACAAATAATGTCCGCTATAAACAACTACTACATCTTGCTACTTTACTAACAACCCTGCCACAAACTCTGCGTCTGGTGTTACATATGCGGTAGAGAAGTCTGTGAATATTACCATTCCAGGTTTTGCACCTGCTGGCTTTTTCACATATCGAACAAGGGTATAATCAACAGCAACCTGTGCAGAATTTCTGCCTTTTGAGTTAAATGCCGCAATATTTGCAGCTTGTGTAATTGCAATGTCAGAAATCTGCTTGCCCTCACTCTCAATGATAACGTGAGAACCTGCAATTCCTTGTGTGTGCAACCATAGGTCTTGATTTTTTGCTAGTTTGAGAGTTAGCTTATCATTTTGCTTGTTATTTCTGCCACAAAGGATAGAAAAGCCATCGGTTGAACGATACTTAATCGGTGGTTGTGCCTTGAGCATTTTGTTTTTCAGCTTTTTCGCCCTAATATATCCTTGTTCAGCAAGTTCCTCACGAATTTCTAGTAACTCACTTTCGCCGTGTGTTCTTGAAACTGCATCAAACACACTGTCAAGATAGATGAGTTCCTGCTCACTCTTTGCCATAAGTCCATTCAGCATTTCCTCTGCGGTTGCCGCCTTGCGATATTCCGCATAGTAACGCTGTGCATTTTGCACCGGAGTCAATCGCTTATCCAGTTTAATCTCTACTTCTGGACATTCTTCCTCATAAAAGTTTTGAAGTTTTATAGAGGCTTTTCCCTTTTCCATGGAATAAAGGTTTGAGTTAATCAAATCTCCATATATTTTTAATGTATCACGGTTTGCACATTGCGCAAGCTCCGTTGCTTGAAGTGCAAGCTTTTTAGTAATACGGTCAGTTGCGTTTAATAGCAATTTTAACAGGTCGTGACTTCTTTGCTTCATTCTTGAAACTTGGTCACGATCTGCATAAAATGAATCAAGAAGCCCACTCGCTGTATCAAAGGAAGTTTTTGATACTGC
>JBAQWI010000444.1:0-1726 GCA_049298835.1 Oscillospiraceae bacterium | reverse complement strand
CTAGAATATTATCAATTAGAGAATTTTATTGAAAATGTCTATGAAAAAGTGGAATCAAAAGGCTTTGAAACAAAAAATTTACCTCAAACACCGTTCAACAGTGAATTTGCAAATTTGGTTAATGATGCTTTGATTCAGGTAGATACTCAATTAGATGAATTAAAGAAAGAAAAAAATACACTTACTTTAAATGACTTAAATCGTTCTCTAACACAACTATTAGCTCTTGAAATCCCAATTAACAATTTAAATCAACAATTTAAATATTTATTCATAGACGAATTTCAGGATACGGATAACATCCAGCTCAACTTTATTGTAGATATTCTTATAAAAGCAAATATCCACCTTCTGCTTGTTGGGGATAGAAAACAAGGGATTTATAGATTTAGAGGAGCGGAGGTTACGGCATTTGATTTAGTCAAAGAATCTTTAGAGAAGAATGGTCGAACGATTGGGGAGCATATACTTTTATTCAATTACCGTACATCTGCAAATTTATTAAATGAAATGGAGGATTTGTTTGATAGTTGGAGAAAGAAAAATTTATTGGCAGTAGATTCAAAATCGAAAATTACCTCAAGAATGTTACCGACTAAAATGGCTGGATTGAGTAAAAAAGATGCCTATAAAAAAATTTACAAGGAAATCTCAGCTCAGGCAATCCATGATATATACAATGAAATGATTGGTAGATCAAGAGAAACTGAAAGAAGTGTATTAGCAATTTTAGTGCGCACCAATGACCAAGTAAAAGATATTGGTAAAATACTCCAAGAATCTTCATTAACTAATAGGCTACCCTATCAAGTTGTTGTAGAGGGCAGCTTATTTCAAAGTGAGGCTGCTAAGGATTTATTGTATTTATTTCGTTCCTGGTTAAATCCAGATGATGAAATTGTGCGTTATTCTCTTTCTCAAACAGCCTTTTGTCGTAAGGATAACAGCACGATTACTATCAAAGAAGATAGACAGTTTTATGAAACTGGAACCTATTGTTATGAAGTGCCCAAAGCTTGGTATGAAGCTTTAGAAAACTTGAAAGTGGCGCCGGCTTTTATGGTTCTGAATCATTATTTGAGTCAAGTTCCATATCGTGAACAATTAGAATCAAAAGGATATTCTAAGATTCATATTAAACAATACGAGATGAATCTCTTCAAAGTATTAGGATTAATGAATGGCTCAATGAATGAATGTACGGATTTATATTCGTTGTATCAGTGGCTAAAAATTGAGCACAATACCAACACTAGAGATAGTGAAGCCGAGCTAACAGATGATGACTTTGAATCCGGTTACATAAAAGTTATGACCGTTCATAAGTCTAAAGGATTGGAATTTGATACGGTCATTATTCCATACCTTAGAAAGCCCTTTGTTCGTATATTACCAGATGATTTTAATCCTCAAGGAAATGATAATGTAAATGAATATAATTTTTCTGACATTATTGCTGAAGGTGTAGGAGGAGAACAGTTGTACGGATGGAAGTATTTCGAAAAAAAGAATAAATTCTATAATTGTACTGAAGAACAGTACGAGAAATTGAAATTAGATGATATTTTACAAATACAGCAAGAGGAAACCAGAAACTTATATGTAGCCATGACACGAGCGAAAGAACAATTGATATTCTTTAGTGATAAAAATTATCCATTAAGAGGTTTGAATAATTGGCTGGTTTTGATTGGAGGGATAAAATAATGCCATATGAGAATCTGAC
>JBAQWI010000443.1:0-2141 GCA_049298835.1 Oscillospiraceae bacterium | reverse complement strand
ATGTTACCTCTATCAGCTTTAATAGGTGGTATTTTGGTAGTTTGGACAGATGTTTTAGCTAGAATCTTAATCGCACCTGAAGAATTACCAATTGGCGTGTTGACATCAATCTTGGGTGGTCCATTTTTTATTATGATGCTCAAAAGAAATAGAAAACACTAAGGGGTCAACAATATGGACATAATAGTGGAGCAGTTGAATATTTTTGATGGAAATTATCAAATTTTAAAGAATCTGACACTTGATCTTTCTCAAAGGCGATTCATAGGAATTGTCGGTCCTAACGGAAGTGGAAAATCTACTTTTTTAAAAGCTATTTCTCGATCTTTACAACCTCAAATTGGACAAATTATGTTTGATGGGAAAGATCTTAATAAAATGTCATATAAAGAATCTTCTCAACTTTTAGCGAGTTTGAGTCAAGAACACGAAATGCCCTTTGATTTTCAAGCCCGCGAATTGATTATGATGGGAAGGTATCCTTACAAAAAAATATTTGAATCTGAAAATGAAGAAGATGAGGTAATCGTAAATCAGGCAATTGAACAAGTAGGGATTTCCAATATTCAATATAAAAACTATCAACACCTTTCTGGTGGTGAAAAGCAGCGTGTTTTAATTGCTCGTATGATTGCTCAAAAGAGCGAAGTATTGATATTAGATGAGCCTACCAATCATTTGGATATCTCATATCAATTAGAGCTGTTCAAATTTTTACAATCGTTAGATTTGACGGTTATTTCAGCAATTCATGATCTGAATATTGCGGCGACGTATTGTGATTATCTTATTATCTTAAAAGATGGCGAAGTATATACGCAAGGGGAACCAAGCGACATACTGACAAAGACACTGATTGCGAATGTCTTTAATGTCGAGGTTGATATAATGACGCACCCTCAAAAAAGCAGACCAGTTATTGTATATTGAAAGGAGCTTTTGAATGAATAAAAATAAGGTTGTATTTATGCTATTTACATTATCCTTGTTTACTCTCGTTGCGTGCGGAAATTTTCAAGCAAAAGAAGAGAAACCGCAAGCTACAGATGGTATGAGCTTCGACAATTATGGTAGCGAAGTCAAGATAAACCAAATACCTAAAAAGGTTATCACCATGGGGCCCCCTGCAAGCGAGCTGTTTTGTGCACTAGGTATTGATGACAAAATTATCGGGAATACCTTGGATAATCATAGTAGAGGGGCATTGCCGGAATATAGGACTGCGTATGAAAAAATTCCAGAGCTAAACTACGGATCCGCAACTCGTGAAGCAGTTCTTTCTAGTGAAGCGGATTTTATTTATGGGATAAGCTGGGAATTCGGATCTGAGGGATTGGATAAGGAAGAAATGGCCAAATACGGCATTACTGTGTATGAGAATGCAGCAAAATCTTTTGAAGAACAATATAAAGAAATCAGCGATATTGGCAAAATTTTTGGTGTAGAAGAAGTTGCTGAAGCATTTATAGAAAACCAAAAGATTCGCATTGAAAAAATTACTTTAGCAGTAGATACAATGGTTAAAAAAAGAGTATTGGTGTATGACAGTGGTGAAAAAGGAATATTCACTTCCAGTGGGAGTAATTTTGAATCATTGCTCATAGAGAAGGCTGGAGGAGAAAATATTTTTTCTGATATAACAGAAAAAGAATGGATAACGGTAAGCTCAGAAGAGGTTTTAGCTCGAAATCCTGAAATAATCATTGTTCATGATTATGATAGCCCTTCAGTAGAATTTAAAATTGAACAGATTAGGAAAGATCCTGTATTATCTCAAACTGATGCGGTAAAGAATGATAAAATTTTTGCTATCTCGCTGGAAAATGCACTACCAGGACCGCGAATGGCAGATACTGTTGAGACATTCTATCGAGAATTCCAGTAATCTTTACAATAAATGCATTTTTATGTAAACGTTTGCGTTGATTTTTACGAAAACATCTTGTCTTTTTGCTATATTTATCATGAAAATAAAATCAGACAGGAGCATAACAATCATGAAATTATTTGATGATGTAGGCTTTGGTAAAGTAGATATGATGCGTGAAAAATTGAAAGGGTTTCCGGAGATAATATATGGCGAATATAAGACTGCAGAACATATTCTGGAGATTGCTAAGAGTTTGATTGAAGAACATGAC
>JBAQWI010000442.1:0-1630 GCA_049298835.1 Oscillospiraceae bacterium | reverse complement strand
TCACCGGGGTATGATGGGGTCCCACAGTGGTTTCTTAGGATTGCCGCTCCGTGTCTAGCCCTTCCTATCTCCTTTCTTTTCAATATCTCGCTCGCTCTATTGACGGTTCCTCCTCAGTGGAAGACTTCCATCATCACACCTGTTCCTAAAATTCTTAACCCAGCATGCTGTGCTGACTTCAGACCAATCTCAGTTACTCCCATCTTGTCGCGTATGCTTGAAAAAATAATAGTTAGACAATTTCTCTACCCTGTTTTTGATCATCCCTCATACTCATATCTTTTCTCTGATCAGTTTGCCTTTCGTCCTTCTGGATCAACTGCTGCAGCTCTTATTTATATTCTACACAAGATTTCCACTCTTCTGACAAGTTGCCCGTACGTTCATCTTATTTCTCTTGACTTCTCTAAGGCCTTTGACACGGTGCGGCACTCTACTCTCGCTGACAAAATCTCTGCTCTGCCTCTCCATGATTCAGTTCATAACTGGCTAGTCGACTTCCTCACTGACAGATTACACTCCACTAAATACAAGGGTTCAGTATCAGATATTCTTGACATTAATGCCAGCATCATACAGGGATCTGGTATTGGCCCCTCTGCTTTTATAATCAATAACTCTGACCTTAAAGCGGCAAATAATGGAAACGATTTGGGCAAGTATGCGGATGACACATACCTAATGGTGCCTTCAACTAACTCCTCCACTATACCATCTGAATTGGAGCATATTGCTAATTGGGCAAAAAATAATAATTTAGTTCTAAATAATGCTAAAACTAAGGAAATGATAATCCGCCGCAATGGTAAGACGACTGAAATGCCTGAACCATTCCCCAATATAGAACGGGTAGAACAGCTTAAAATCCTTGGTGTGACATTTAACTCTTTGCTAAAATTTCACCCTCATATTTCCAACAATATTAAACAAGCTTCTCAATCCCTTTATGCTCTTAAAATTATTAAAGCCCATGGTTTGATGGGTACTAAACTGTGGGATGTTTCTCGCTCCACTGTAATTAACAGTATGCTCTATGCTTCACCAGCATGGCGGGGTTTTATTGATGCAGCTTCAAAAAGTCAATTACAGGCAGTTATCTCTAGAATGATTAAAAGTAAACTTCTCCCTGCTGATTTTCCCACTATAGCTCATTTAATAAATCTGGCTGATGATAAATTGTTCAATGCTGTTGTTAAAAGTGATTCTCATGTACTCCACCCCCTCCTCCCACCCAAAAAAGAAAATAAATATATGCTCAGGCCCAGGCGACACAACATGGAAATACCAAATTATAACAACCTTATGCTCAAAAATTGTATACCTCGTCTTGTTGCTAAAGACAGCTATTGACTTAAGTAATTAAATATAGTGATCTGACTTTATTGATTAAAATTTTAATTTATTATGTTTATACACTAACATTTTTGATTTATTAACTTTAGCTATACACTACTTTTTTATGAACTCTTATAAACTTTTATTTTATTTGTGCTATTTGTAACATCCTTGCATTTGACAAGTTTGGTTTTAATAAAGAGTATTATTATTATTATTATTATTATTGTATGACTATCCAAACAGAAGCATCATATTATTAAATGAAGCCTCCTTCTGGCGGTCAATTTAATAT
>JBAQWI010000441.1:0-14390 GCA_049298835.1 Oscillospiraceae bacterium | reverse complement strand
GTGTTACTTGGTATCACAAAAGCTTCTCTTGCAACTGACAGCTTCTTGTCAGCAGCATCATTCCAAGAAACTACAAGAGTATTGACTGAGGCCGCAATCAAAGGTAAGGTTGACCCACTTCTAGGTTTGAAGGAGAACGTAATTATCGGTAAGCTAATTCCAGCAGGTACAGGTATGAATTGCTACAGAAATGTAGAAGTTGTATCAACTGCTAAAACAGTACAACCAATGGTTACTGATGTAGAGGAATTAGACGATGTCGTAGAATTGGTTCATCAATCGGTGTAATTAACACTGATAACTAGCTAATTTGCCTATTGACACAATGTGTAAAATAGTGTTTAATTAGATAGGTTGAGGTTTTCTCAATTTCTATGCTTTATTAGGAGGTTTCATTTATTGAAACCTCCAAATATAGATTTTTATTATTGAAGAAGGAGGTACAATATGCCAACATTTAACCAGTTAGTTAGAAAAGGAAGAGAAGTTAACAAGAAAAAGTCAACATCTCCTGCTCTTCAAAAAGGTTACAACTCTATGAAAAAAGACACAACTGATCAATCATCTCCACAAAAACGTGGTGTTTGCACAGCTGTTAGGACTATGACCCCTAAAAAGCCAAACTCAGCACTTAGAAAAGTTGCAAGGGTTAGACTTACAAACGGATACGAGGTTTATGCTTATATCCCAGGTATCGGTCACAATCTACAAGAACATAGTGTTGTTCTAATCCGTGGTGGACGTATTAAGGATTTACCAGGTGTTCGTTATCACATTATCCGTGGTACTCTTGATACACAAGGCGTTAATGCAAGAAATCAATCGCGTTCTAAATACGGAACAAAACGACCAAAAGCAGGTAAAACAGGTGCAGTAGCAAAGAAAAAGTAAAATCGTAATTTCTGCCCACATGTAGCGGCATTTTATATATTATATAAACTGGTCTTCTGCATTGGTCAAACGAAAGATTTACTTTCGAGTACCTATGATATCATTATATGAAGGAGGGAAGTAAAGTGCCAAGAAGAGGTAATATTGCAAAACGTGATGTTTTGCCAGATCCACTTTACAAATCAAAACAAGTAACTCGTCTTATCAACAGCATTATGTTGGATGGTAAAAAGGGAGTTTCTCAAAAGATTGTTTACGGTGCATTTGAAATAATAAGCGAAAAATCAGGTAAAGATGCTCTAGAGGTGTTTGAAACAGCACTAGAAAACATTATGCCTGTATTAGAAGTAAAAGCCCGTCGTGTAGGTGGAGCAACATACCAAGTTCCTATGGAAGTACGTCCTGAAAGACGTCAAACTCTAGGTCTTAGATGGCTGACAAGCTACTCACGTAAACGTGGCGAAAGAACAATGAAAGAGCGTTTGGCTGGTGAATTACTTGATGCCATGAACGGTACAGGATCAGCTTGCAAAAAACGTGAAGACACTCATAAGATGGCTGAAGCTAACAAAGCTTTCGCACATTACAGATGGTAACCGTATTTTCTTTTTGAAAATTCGAAATACTTTATGTAATCCACATTTATCCATAAATATGAGGAGGATGTTATGCCAAGAGAAATATCGCTTGAACTTACTCGTAATATTGGTATAATGGCCCACATTGATGCAGGTAAAACTACTACTACTGAGAGAATTTTGTACTATACTGGTAAAACACATAAAATAGGCGAGGTTCATAACGGGGCTGCAACAATGGACTGGATGGAGCAAGAGCAAGAAAGAGGTATCACAATTACTTCTGCTGCTACTACTTGTTTTTGGAAGGGCCATAGAATCAATATCATTGATACTCCTGGGCACGTTGACTTCACTGTTGAGGTTGAGCGTTCTTTGAGGGTTCTTGACGGTTCTGTAACTGTTTTCTGTGCAAAAGGTGGCGTTGAGCCACAATCTGAAACAGTTTGGCGTCAAGCTGATAAATATAGAGTTCCTAGAATGGCTTATGTAAATAAGATGGACATTATGGGAGCTGATTTTCACAACGTTGTAAGCATGATGCGTGACAGATTAAAATGTAACGCTATTCCAATCCAACTTCCAATTGGCGCTGAAGAACATTTCAGAGGCGTTATTGATTTGGTTGAGATGAATGCTGACATTTATTATGATGATCTAGGCATTGACATGCGTGTAGAGGAAATTCCTGCTGACATGCTTGAACAAGCCAATGAATATCGTGCAGCAATGCTAGAAGCTGTTGCAGAAACCGACGAAGTACTAATGGCAAAATATCTTGATGGCGAAGAGCTAACTCAAGACGAAATTATGTTAGGTCTTCGTAAAGGTACTCTTGCAAACACTCTAGTACCAGTTGTATGCGGAACTTCATATAAAAATAAGGGAGTTCAAAAACTTTTGGACGCTGTTATTGCTTATATGCCTTCCCCAGTTGATGTTGAAGCAATTAAAGGTATCGACCCAGACACTGATGAAGAAGTTGTAGTTCCTTCAAGCGATTCCGAGCCATTTGCAGCTCTTGCTTTCAAGATTGCAACTGACCCATTCGTTGGAAAACTATGTTTCTTCAGAGTTTATGCTGGTACTTTAAACGCTGGTAGCGCTGTTGAAAACTCAACCAAAGGCAAACAGGAGAGAATGGGTCGTATCCTTATGATGCACGCAAACTCAAGAACCGATATCGAAACTGTTTACGCAGGCGATATTGCTGCTGCTGTTGGACTAAAAGTTACAACAACTGGTGATACCCTTTGCGATCCAAAACACCCAGTTATCTTGGAGTCTATGGACTTCCCAGAGCCAGTTATCAGTTTGGCAATTGAGCCAAAAACTAAGGCTGGACAAGAAAAAATGGGCATTGGACTTGCAAAACTTTCTGAAGAGGATCCAACTTTCAGAACTTATACTGACGAAGAAACAGGTCAAACTATTATCGCTGGTATGGGTGAGCTTCACCTTGAAATCATCGTTGATAGATTGATGCGTGAGTTCAAAGTAGAAGCAAACGTTGGTGCGCCACAAGTTTCTTATAAAGAAACTATCAGAAAATCAGCAAACGTTGATCATAAATACTCCCGCCAATCTGGTGGTAAAGGTCAATATGGTCACGTTAAAATCATAGCTGAGCCAAACGAATCAGGTAAGGGCTACGAGTTCATCAACAAAGTTGTTGGTGGTACTATTCCAAAAGAATACATTCCTGCAATTGACGCTGGTATTAAAGGCGCAATGTTGGCTGGTGTTATGGCTGGATATCAAGTAGTTGACGTAAAGGTTACACTTTATGATGGATCTTACCATGAAGTTGACTCATCTGAAATGGCGTTTAAGATTGCTGGTTCTATGGCGTTTAAAGAAGCAATGAGAAAAGCAGATCCAGTTATCCTTGAGCCTATTATGAAAGTAGTAGTAATAGTTCCTGAGGATTACATGGGCGATATCATTGGCGATTTAAACTCACGTCGTGGACAAATTCAAGGCATGATCGCTAGACCTGGTGCTCAACAAATCGATGCATTTGTTCCGCTATCAGAAATGTTTGGATATTCAAATGACCTTCGTTCAAAATCACAAGGTCGTGGACAGTATTCAATGGAGCCTAGTCACTATATTGAATTACCAAAATCTATTGCTGAGAAAATCATGAGCACAAAAGCTAAAAAAGATTAATTTCTTTATAGCATATAAAAAAATATAATTGGTAGAAACAGTACAAATATGTACTAAGTTCTAACCGGAAATAAAAGGAGGAAATTCCAATGGCAAAAGCTAAATTTGAACGTACAAAACCCCACGTTAACATTGGTACTATCGGTCACGTTGATCATGGTAAAACTACTCTGACGGCTGCTATCACTAAGGCTCTTTCATTAAAAGGTTTTGCAAATTATAGAGCTTATGACCAAATTGATGGTGCTCCAGAAGAGAAAGCACGCGGTATCACTATTAACACTTCTCACGTTGAGTATGAGACTGACAACCGTCACTACGCTCACGTTGACTGTCCTGGACATGCCGATTATATCAAAAATATGATCACTGGTGCTGCTCAAATGGACGGTGCTATCCTTGTTGTTTCTGCATCTGATGGACCAATGCCACAAACTCGTGAGCACATCTTGCTTTCACGTCAGGTTGGTGTTCCTTACATCGTTGTATTCATGAACAAAGCTGATCAAGTTGATGATGAAGAGTTACTAGATTTAGTTGACATGGAAATCCGTGATCTTCTAAATGCTTATGATTTTCCAGGTGACGATACACCAATCATCAGAGGCTCAGGACTAAAAGCTCTTGAGGCTCCAAACGATATCAATGATCCAGCTTATGCTCCTATTTTTGAGCTTATGGCTGCTGTTGATTCTTGGATTCCAACTCCTGAGCGTAAAGCTGATCTTCCTTTCCTAATGCCAGTCGAGGACGTATTTACGATTACTGGTCGTGGTACTGTTGCAACTGGTAGAGTTGAAAGAGGCAAGCTAAATTCAGGTGATGAAGTTGAGATTCTTGGTCTTAGCGAAGAGAGAAAAAAAGCTGTTGTTACTGGTATCGAAATGTTCAGAAAAATTCTTGATTACGCAGAGGCAGGCGACAATATCGGCGCTCTTCTTCGTGGTGTTCAAAGAGATGACATTCAACGTGGCCAGGTTCTTGCTAAAACAAACTCAATTCACCCACTAACTAAGTTTGTAGGACAAATCTATGTTCTTAAAAAAGAAGAGGGTGGACGTCATACTCCATTCTTCAAAAACTACAGACCTCAGTTTTACTTCAGAACAACTGACGTAACAGGTATCGTTGAGCTACCTGAGGGCGTTGAGATGGCTATGCCAGGCGATAACGTTGAAATTAACGTTGAGCTTATCACTCCAATAGCTATCGAGCCAGGTCTACGTTTCGCTATCCGTGAGGGTGGACGTACAGTAGGTTCAGGTGTTGTTGTTACAGCAATTAAAGATTAATTTTAGTTAATCATATAAAGTCGAGCAGATTTAATCTGCTCGACTTTTTTATGTGTTTATAAAGTTTCGTTATTAATGTAATGCTAATACAATAGTTACATTAATAATATAGTTATCTTAAAATATGACAAATTATTTAAATTGAATATTTGAAGATACTAACTTGCGTTTGTATGGGAAAATGAACACATAACACAAACGTTTGTCCTTGATTTGCGTACTAATTTAAACATAGTGTACATCTAATGCAAACACAGATGCCTATTTTTTATGATTTTTAAGCATTTAAATTTATCAAGTTGAAGTGAGTGTGTCTTTTGCAACTAAGATTTGTTGAAATTGCAGAAATTTTTAATAACCATAATTTATGGCTTGTAATTGCAGAAAAAATGTGTTAGAATTATTTTATTATTATGAACACATAGTAAAAATGACAACAATAATGGAGGATAAAATTATGTTTACAAAAAAACGCATAGTAGCATTAGTGCTTGCAACAGTAATGTCAATGTCTATGGTACTTACCTCTTGTACAACAGTAGCATCAAAGTATCCTGGAACACCAGAAGCTGGTTCTGTAACTGTTGATATTCAACAAGAACCACCCAAATTGAATTCCATTTTAACTTCTGATGTTGTTTCAATGAATGTGCTTCGTCACACTGTTGAGGGGCTTACAACTCTTGATAAAGAAGATAAACCAATTCCAGGAATCGCTAAAGGTTGGAAAATTTCCGACGATGGTCTAACTTATACATTTAACCTAAATGACAGCTACAAATGGTCAAATGGGGATACTGTAACTGCAAAGGATTTTGAGTTTGCGTTTGAATCATTGATTGATCCTAAATTTGCTGCCACTTATGCATCTTTAGGCTTTATCTTTAAGAATGCTAAAAATTTCTATGATGGAAAAGCTTCTATTGATGAAGTAGGTATTAAAGCTGTTGACGATTCCACACTTGAGTTGACATTAGAAAACCCTATAGCTTATATGCTAGATTTAATGGCTTTCGTTGTGTTCCTACCAGTAAATCAAAAAGCATATGATGCGCAAGGCGACAAATACGCTACTGATTTTGATAAAATGCTTTACAACGGTCCATATACTATGACTAAATGGGTTCATGAAGACCAAATCGTTCTTACTAAGAATCCCAATTATCCACATGCTAAAGATATTAAAATTGACACGATTGTTATGAAAATGATGAGTGATTCCAATACTCGTATGAACTCATTCAAAGCAGGCGAGATTGACATGATAGAATTACTTGGTGACCAAGCAATTGCTTTAAACGCTGAAAAACAACCTGTAATTACATATGATGATGGTTCTAACTGGTACGTTCAATATAACCTAAAGAGTAAAACTCTTTCAAATCAAAAGCTACGTCAAGCATTGACTTATTCAATTGACTCTGAAGCTTATGTAAGAGATATTGTAAAGAATACGTCAAAAAAAGCAGAGCAGATGACTCCACTTACCATTAATGGTAACAAGAAAAAGTTTGCTGAAGAGATTGGTACTCAATTTAAGAGCCATGATATTGAAAAAGCAAAACAACTTCTAGAAGAAGCAAAAAAAGAATTAGGTGTTGACACTTTCAAATTTAAACTTCTAGGTGGATCCACTGATTTTGCTAAAGCTTCACTAGCATATTTCCAAGAGATGTGGAAAAAAGAGTTAGGCATTGAAATTGAAGTTGTTGCACAACCATTTAAATCAAGACTAAAAATTATGGAAGACAATGACTTTGACATGGTTATGGCAGGTTGGTCACCAGACTACAATGACCCACTTACTTTCTTAGACATGTTTGAGAGCTTTAATCCAAACAACTATGGTAAATATAATAGCCCTGCATATGATAAGCTGATTGCTGATTCAAGAGTTGAGACTGACAGAGACAAACGTTTTGCTCTTCTAATGGATGCTGAAAAGCTTTTGTTGAGTGATATGGCTGTTGGTCCATACTATTTCAAAGCAAAAGACTACACAGTTTCAGGCAAATTAACTGGTTCTGTTCGTACAGCATTCCAAGACATGAACCTACGTTGGGCTGAAGTTAAGTAATTTTAAATTTTTTAAGACACAAATTGTTTTGGGGCAATCCTTGTGGTTGCCCCAATCATTTTGGTGTACATAAGCCCATAGAAATTTGAACTTCTATAGACTTATATACATCAAAACGATTGGTGTGTTTCCAACATTGTTGGAGAGAAAGGGGGAAATTTCATTGGTAAGATATATACTCAAAAGAATTATGTATTCTATTATCACACTATGGGTGCTAATCACCTTAACATTTTTTATGATGCGCTTGTTACCAGGAGACCCATTTTTAGGTGAAAAAGCTGTCACACCAGCAGTAAAGGCTGCATTGAGTGCGAAATATGGTCTAGATAAGCCTGTTCTTGTACAGTATGGAAAGTATTTGGGAAATATTGTTTCAGGTGATTTGGGAACATCTATTCACTATAATCGTCCTATAAATAAAATTATTGCAGAGTCATTTCCATATTCATTTGATTTGGGAATGAGAGCGCTTATTTTTGCTGTAATTGCAGGAGTTTTTCTGGGCATATTGGCGGCAAGAAAGCGTGGAACGAAATGGGATACTGCGGCTATGGTAATAGCGGTAATTGGTGTATCTGTTCCTAGCTTTATCGTTGGTGCACTGTTGCAATATGGACTGTCCTTAAAGCTAAATCAACTAATTTGGCTGTTTGCTCCAGGTGTACAATTATTTCCAGTAGCTGGCTGGAAAACGGAGATGCATAAAATTTTACCAGCGTTTGCGCTTGGACTAGCTTCACTTGCTACAATTTCACGTTTGATGCGAACAAGTATGCTTGACGTTTTAGGTCAAGATTATATTAAAACAGCAAAAGCCAAAGGCTTAAATGAAAAATCAATTATTCGCAAGCATGCAGTCAGAAATGCAATCATGCCTGTCATTACAGTCCTAGGTCCGATTTCAGCGGCTGTTTTAACTGGTGCATTTGTTGTTGAAAGTATTTTTAACATTCCTGGTATGGGTAGATTTTTTGTATTGAGTATTGATGTTAAGGATTATACAATGATTGCTGGAACAACTTTGTTCTATGGCGCATTTTTAATTATAGCAAACTTGCTTGTTGACTTAGTATATGGATTAATTGATCCAAGAGTAAAACTTGAGAAAGAGGAGGCGTAATTGATGAGTAAAAAAAGTAAATTAGCCACTCTTGAGGCTGCTACACAGGTTGCATTTGACGAGCAATCAAAAGAAGCTATCATTACAGCTGACTCATTTGATTGGGTTGGAGCAAATACATCAGAAAGCGAAACTATTGTACGCCCAAGCTTGAGCTACTTTAAAGATGCCATGCGTCGTCTTTCTAAAAATAAGGTTGCAATCGCTTGTGCAATTTATCTTATGATTATTATTATATTGGCAATATTAGTGCCAATATTTTCAAAATATTCTGTTTCTGAAATACACAGTACTCATGCAAACAAAGGGTTTTTATTTGTAGCCGACGATGGTCATATGCATCTGTTTGGTACTGACTCACTAGGACGTGACCTTTTTGTTCGTATTTGGAGTGGCGCACGAATCTCAATGTTCATTGCATTTACAGCAGTATTTGTAAACTTTATCATAGGTATTGTCTATGGTGGTATTTCGGGATATGTTGGCGGAGCGGTGGATAATATGTTAATGCGTATTATTGAGGTTATCAATGGTATCCCTTATCTAATGATAGTAATTTTGCTTATGATGATAATGCCTCCAGGAATTGGAACCATTATCGTAGCTTATGCAGCGGTTGGATGGACAGGTATGGCAAGACTTGTGCGTGGTCAGATAATGACATTAAAAGAACAGGAATACGTTGTAGCGGCAAAGACAATGGGCGCAAGGCCTTTGAGAATTGTTGCAAAACATCTGTTTCCTAACACTTTGAGTGTTGTTATTGTAAACATCACACTAGCAATTCCAAGTGCTATCTTTACAGAGGCATTCCTAAGCTTTATCGGACTTGGCGTTCCAATTCCGCTGGCTTCATGGGGAACACTGGCAAGCGATGGCGTGCGTGTATTTCAACAATACCCACATATGTTATTCTTACCAGCAATTTTCATCAGTTTGACAATGCTATCATTCAATCTTCTAGGTGATGCACTTAGAGATGTGTTTGATCCAAAACTAAGAAAGTAGGTGTAGAAATGGCTGAAAAGATTTTAGAAATAGAAAACCTTAAAGTTTCGTTTGACACTTACGCTGGTGAGGTTCAAGCTGTACGTGGTATATCATTTCATGTAGATAATGGCGAAGTTTTAGCTATCGTTGGTGAGTCTGGTTGTGGCAAGAGTGTTACTGCACAGACAATCATGAAACTAAACCCAATGCCACCTGCAAGAATAAAATGTGGAACTATTAATCTAGATGGTAAAGACATTGTTTCTATGTCTGAAAAAGATATGGAATCCGTGCGTGGATCCGTTGTAAGTATGATTTTTCAAGACCCTATGACATGCTTAAACCCAACTATGATTGTTGGAAAACAGCTAACCGAAGCGATTGTTAAACATCAAAAAATTAATAAAAAAACAGCTGAGAAAGAGGCGATTCGCCTTTTAAAGATTGTTCAAATACCAAACCCTGAGGAGAGAATTAAGCAATATCCTCATGAGTTTTCGGGTGGTATGCGCCAAAGAGTTATGATAGCTATGGCACTTTCATGTTCACCAAAGCTATTGATTGCCGACGAGCCAACAACTGCACTTGATGTTACAATTCAAGCACAAATTCTGGACCTTATGGCAGATATTAAAAAAGATATTGGAACTGCAATTATCCTTATAACACATGATTTGGGAGTTGTTGCAAACCTTGCAGATAGAGTGGCAGTAATGTACGCTGGCAAGATTGTTGAAACAGGAAAAGCAACTGACATTTTTTATAATCCATCTCATCCATATACAAATGGCTTGCTTGCATCACTTCCTCGTATTGACAGTGATAGAACAAAAGAGCTTCTAGCAATTGAAGGCACACCGCCAGACTTGTTTGCACCTCCAGTAGGTTGCGAATTTGCGGCACGTTGTAAGCATTGTATGAATATTTGTAAGACCGATGTACCACCTTCATTTGAACTAGGAAATGGGCACAAATCAGCTTGTTGGATGCTGCACCCAGAGTTCAAAGCAAAAAAAGATGGAGGTGCTGTAAATGAGTAACCAAGATAACAAAGATTTAGTGGTTTTAAATGATTTGAAAAAGCACTTTTATCTAAGTCATAATCAAGTTTTAAAAGCTGTTGATGGCATCACCTTGACAATAAAAAAGGGTGAAACATTAGGACTTGTTGGTGAATCCGGCTGTGGAAAATCAACTTTAGGCAGAGTTTTGATGGGTATCTATCCAAAAACATCTGGAGAGTTGATTTATGATGGTAAACCTGTAAAGGTTAAATCCACTCGTGATCGTTTTAACTACGCTAAAAAAGCACAAATTATATTTCAAGATCCATATGCTTCACTTAATCCACGTATGACAGTTGGTTCCATTGTCAATGAAGGTATGGAAATCCATGGTATGTATGATGCTGCAAAGCGTCAGGAACGTGTTTTTGAACTCCTTGAGACAGTTGGACTAAACCGTGAGCACGCAAACCGTTTCCCACATGAGTTCTCTGGTGGACAACGTCAAAGAATTGGTATTGCAAGAGCACTTGCAATAGAACCTGAATTTTTGGTATGTGATGAGCCGATTTCTGCTCTTGACGTTTCAATTCAAGCACAGGTAATTAACCTATTGAAAGAACTTCAAGAGAAGTTTGGACTTACTTACCTTTTTATTGCGCATGATTTGAACATTGTAAAATATATTAGCGATAGGATTGCTGTTATGTATCTTGGTAACGTTGTTGAGATTGCATCAAGTGACATTATTTATGGCAATACATTGCACCCATATTCAAAAGCATTGCTTTCATCTGTTCCTATCCCTGATCCAGATGTCGAGACACAAAAAGAGCGTGTGATTTTGCAAGGTGATGTACCAAGCCCAATCAACACTCCAGAAGGTTGCAACTTTGCTGGGCGTTGTCCAGTCGTTTGTGATATCTGCACCCAAAAAAGGCCTCCACTAATTGAGGTTGAGCCAGGACACATGGTTGCTTGCCATTTGGTAAAAGCTAAATAATGATAGTACAATCTGAATAATAATAGCAAAACCAGTACGATTTTTCGCACTGGTTTTTTGCATTTATATAGTTTTTTACGCAGATTAAAATAATTGTCTTGATGAGAACAACAGATTAAGTGGTTATGTAGATTAATAATTATTACCAAAGTTTGCCAGGTAAATTTCATATACTTTAACATTATAATATTGTATAATATAGAAGTCGACAAAATAAAACTTCAAATTTCTTGTTCAAAATAATAGAGGGGATACTTTATGATGAACAGGGAAGTGAAAAATATTTATAATATAGAAAAACACCAATTAGGCTATCAGAAACAAAAAGAGTTATATTTTTTCATATTCTTCAAGAATTGCTAGCGCTTGGGACTGATGAAGTACAGCTTTTAGATGTTCGGGACTAAGTTTATTAAGTTATTTTAAAGTTTTTCACAAAAAACAAATCTTGCAGGGTTTTATAACCTCGTCACTTTCATAGGTGACGAGGTTATTTTTTATGTATATGAAGAAACCACCAGTAAAAAGGAAAAGCAAAATGAACTATTGCTCATTGCAAAAATTAATCAATGGGGTAATTGTCGATATGTCTGTAAAATCTACAACTTTTCCATATGTTTCAAGAAATTGTTTGTTTTCTAAAGTAAGTTCATTGGTATCCTTTTTGAGTATCATCTTTCTCATCATTGCCATCATCAATTTATGAATAAGGCTCAACTTACTGTAATCTATACCACCACGAAAATGAAATAACTTGATTTTGCCTTTCATTTCATCAGTAAAAATTTTATATGTACTTTGTGTGATGCTATTGATATTTTCTTGATTTTGAGGGTCAGCAAGCCCAACAGTAAACACAATAATTTTCTTGTTTTTTATACTATCAAAATTTTTGGTTATTAAGTTAACTCCACAAATACCACCTGCATATAACCCTCCACCATAAATAATAGTGTCATATTTCTCTAAATCTTGTATTTTAACTTTTGAATGTTCAAATAAATCTGCTCCCAACTCCTCAGCTATCCATTTTGAATATTGCTTTGTTGTTCCATAAATGGACTTGCAAATTACAACTGTTTTCATATATTGTCCTCATTTCTTTATTTAGAGTTACAATCTTTCATAGTTTCTTTGGCAAATTCGATAGCAGATGCGATTTCCGACTTATTTGGGTGGCCTAGTTTCATAAATAAGAAGCTACCGACACAAAGATATTCCTTTTCTTTGACTATAATGCCATTTGCGCAAAGTGTATCTCGCAAGGCTTTTTGTGGTAAATTTGACATAGATGAAGTAATTAGTGCAACAGACTTAACCTGTTGTTGGGATAAATTTTTAGCCCATTCTAAGAGTTGTGGTGAACATCCGCCACCATAAATTCCACTAACAACAAATAATAAATCATATTCATTTATTGCAGGATTTTCCTTAATATTATATGCCTGTAAATTTAGTTCTTTAGAAATTGCCTGTGCAATTTTTTTTGAATGTCCTGACATAGTTGCATAAATAATTGCTGTTTTCATATGTTATCCTCATTTCTGTATGGCATTTTCTATTGCCTTTAATATAGATTTACCACTTGTCGTCGCACCGCTGATAGATTTAACTCACAAGAATTACAAGGGCGGTAAAATTAATAAACATAGACTTTTACCTTTGCGTTTCATTTTGCATATCCTCCAATTTATTATAAAGTTTTAGCTGTGCACTGCACATTACGCTAATTTCTTCCTGCGATAAACAAGAAAACATTTTATCAACGAATTTCTCACTACGATCGTGGTAGTCTTTTGAAAATTCATCCAGCTTTGCGGTAGGCGAAATACGCATCGCTCTGCCATCATTGCTGTCCTTATCGATATTTACATAGCCTTTGGATTGCAGTTTTAATACAATTTGCTTTGTATTTTGATGTGAAGAATTGCACATTTTGGCAAGCTCTTTGAGAGTCGGCGGCTCATCAAACATTCCAAGCATTATCAGTACAAGCCACTGCTTTGATGTGATTTCACCCATTTCACAATCTAGTACTGTTTGCAACCTGTTTGAAAGTAAAAACACATTTGCAAATATAATTAGACGTTTATCCATTGTTTCAAAATCGTACATTATTTCCTCCATAGGTAACATATTATCTATATAAGTATTATATTACCTATATTTTAAGTTGTCAAGTATAAAAAAGCTATGTGTGAGTTTAAGACTGCACACATAGCTTGTATTTGTAAATATTGTATTATGAATATAATATTCAACTTTACGTATAAAAATTTACAAGCTGAGCCAAACCCTGATGTGTTAAACGATATCTTATTTAAGTAAGTCATACGATGTAATTGTTATAGCTTCTAAACCCTGTATTTTTAAGTTAAATAGTGCATAATTTTACCTTTTCATATTAGGTGGTATATAATGTGATTATGCTTGACTAATTTTGACTATAGATATATAATTTACTATAGTTATTTTTCAAATTATCGATTTGAATTATTTATTGGGTTGAGCGACGTTAGGAGAAAGACATGGATTTAACAACTATTATAGGGATTATATTTGGATTTGGTATGCTCATTTTTGGTTTTGTTCTTTAAAAAGGAACTGTTTCGTCATTGATTATGTTGAGTCCTGCAATTATTGTTTTTGGAGGAACTTTTGGTGCAGTTCTAGTATCATATTCAATGAAGGAAATTAGTAGTATTCCACGAGTATTACTAAGTCTTAACAAATCAATTTGCGCAAAAACTGGTGATACAATTGGACTGCTTGAATTATTTGCTGATAAAGCTCGCAGAGGGGGTTTATTAAGTCTTGAGCAAACCATAAATGAATCTGAAATACAGAAAAAAACTAGTCCATTCTTTAAGAAAGCAATACTACTGTGTATAGATGGAACTGAAGCAAAATTAATAAGAGAAACTCTTGAGATTGAATTATATGTAACCGAACAAAGAAAAAAAATTGAGATTGGAATGTTTGAGGCTGCTGGTGGATTTTCTCCAACTATGGGAATTATAGGTACAGTTATGGGACTGGTACAAGTGCTTTCAAATATGGGCAGTCCAGAAGAACTTGCAAAATCAATAGCAGTCGCTTTTATTGCCACATTATACGGTGTTGGATTTGCTAACCTTTTATATCTTCCAGTAGCAGGTAAATTAAAACTAAAGCTGAAAAATTATCAAATGGAATGCGAGTTAATTATTGAAGGTGTAATTTCAATTCAATGCGGTGAATCTCCACAAATTCTTCACCAA
>JBAQWI010000440.1:0-9669 GCA_049298835.1 Oscillospiraceae bacterium | reverse complement strand
GTACAATACTAATTCTATTTTTATTCAAGTTCTCGCAAATAAATTAGAAAATATTCAAACTATAAAAAATAAAATAATTGAATTCAAATTTAATAGTGGAAGATATGAAGATTTAAAAATGATAGTTGCAACAGTTAGGGACAAATTTGATGTATTTAATTATCAATCTATTGTCGGGAGGTATAAGATACGTACTTTAATAAAGCCATTCAATACAACACTACAAAATCTCATTTATAGACAAGGTGTTAATAATTTAATTGAGATTAGCCAATGTCAAAAAAGAGAATTATATTCCGATAACCCCTCCAGCAAAGACATCATATCAAAGCTTATTTTTAAAGTTCCAGGACCCAACAATAAGCTAAAAAACTTAGATAAGGTATTGCGAAAAGCAAATAAGCAGCTAGTTACATGTTCCATTTAATACGTTTGAAAATGCCAAAAATGAAGTGAAAATAGAATTGTCACTTGGTTTATCAAACATTTTGGCAGTTAAACTCCTGTCATATGACGTTGAAGATGTTGAAAATAGAGGAGTTAAAATTACCCGTAATGAAGAGTTAATAATATCAAATAGAGCGATTTTGAGTTTAACAGAAAAAGAGACTGAGTTTCTCAATCAGCCAATGGCATTCAAAAAGTTTGCATATCCGCAAAAATCTCTCAACGTTTTGTAAAAACTATCTCAATAATCGAAGAAATTGAGAGTAATTTTAACTTCAAATAACACCATATAACTAAAATCAACAAGGGATTACATTTGTTGGTTTTTGCTTGTTAAAATTTAGTCAACAAAAGGTTAGATAAACTCTGTAACAATTACATAAGATATATGCCACTTTGTATTTAAATGTTGCACATACTATCTGTTGCCCGCTTGGGGAGCCATTTAAATGTACGCTTATATTTACGGTAAAACTACCGTCAGTGTTGGCATATATTCAGGAATTTTACATAGTGATGGCAAAGTTAAGGACTGGAATTTTTTCAAAAATGGTGTAAAGTCTTCAAATAGTCTTCAAAAGCCTTGCAGATGCTCTATCTATGGGAGTTCGTAATGCTTGGTAAGGACGAGGTCACCAGTTCGAGTCTGGTTATCAGCTCCATACATAAACCCTTGTAAATGCCCATTGTTGCGGTGTTTATAGGGGTTTTATTTTTTTGTCAAGCCATTATTTCACATCATTTATATTTTTAAATAATGAAACCCCACTATTAATTTAGTGGGGTTATTTGTGTTAACATAAATATTATTTTGCTATTTTAAATGTTTTTTTCAAAACATCATCATTCATACTTATCAATTCTTTAGTTTCCACCTCAACATCTGATGCTAAATTGCCCAGCACATATCCGCTCTCAACCGTAATTGTTGCGCCTTTTTTAATTTTTTTCATTGATTGTGCTGAGTCGTAGTCTTTAACATCTATCAATATAGCAGTTTCTAACTCCACTCCATCTTGGTATACATCACTATTAACAGCTACCATAAACATTTGTGGTTCTTCACTATTATTCGTAAAATCAAACCTAACTAATATTGCATCTTTTCCGCTGTAGTCTTTAACTAATCTGTAGTCTTTGATTGCTACAGTGTAATCTCCTAAATCTCCACTATCTGATATTTCCTTTTCTTTGGGTTGGTCGCTAACAGCTTTTTCTTCAATTTTTGGTGTTGCCGACACTGCGTCACTTTCGGGGCTGTTTGTGTTCCACAAGATGCTAGGCTAAAAGCCATAATTGCGGCAACTGTAATTGTTAGTATTTTTTTCATTGTCATTCCTCTTTTGTCTTGATATTTTAATCTATTTAGATTAATTAAAACATTATATTACAGATATTTATAACTAAAGTAAATATTTTACTTTAGTTATAAATAAAGTAGTATTTCATTGTTATGTTGACGTTGATACTATCAAAGAAAAATGAAGCAGATAAATATTATGCAAGGAAGTGTTTATCATAGATAGCTTATTAAACCAACTTGTAGAAGTTATACCAATTCCCCTACTACTCATTAATTTGAGTGATAGGGGAATTTTGTTTGAAAGATGCTTATATTATCACAGTATTCTAGTAGGGAATACAGCATCTAAAATACCAATTACTAGTGCCCCTAAGACTGCACCTAATATAGTCACACTCATATTAGGAACTAAGAACTGGGCAAAGTATATTATAAGTGCAGCTATAAAGAAGCCTTTTATTCCTTTGCCAAAGGGGGAAGCATCAACTCCAATAAATTTTTCTACAACATAATCAAGTACACTTATTACAAGTGCGGCTATTAAAAATGACCACATACCTCTAATTGAAAAACCCGGTGTGAAATATGATACTATTACTAATATAATAGAGATTATTAGCAATCGACCAATCCACCTAAATAAGGTTGTCGATTTTGAATGACCTTTTTCTGAAACTGCTTTACTTTGCATCATTAACCCTCCATTTTAAATTTAAATATTTAACTTTAATATATCATAAATATCCTTCGTTTTAGTATAACCAATTTAAACATTTTAAGATTAAAATATAAAAATAATGATTATGCAAATAATTACAATGATTTTTTTGGCAAATTATTAGGCTTACTAACCTGATTAAAGGCAGTTGAATAAATGGCCAATTAATAATTTTACCCACTAAAGGAAATATCAATAGTAAAAAATAAAAAGAGCACAGAATTATAAATCTGTACTCTAATATAATTTACCCAAGTCTAGAAATTAATTGACAGTATACATATATGTTTTGAATTTTTTTAGCTTCAATTCCATTATCAGTCATAATAATGGGTTGAGTTTCTGAGGGTGTTGTGTAAAGTTTGAATACAATACCATCTTGATTTACACGCATATCTCGAATTTGCTTGTATTCAAAGTTTCGACTTTCAATGCCTAAGTAGTTATAAATAATATTTTCAATATTACTGTCATAAAAACAACGTAGTATGTGATCCTCGTTGTACATCTCAATAATTCCTTTTGCTTCTTCAAAGGAGAGATCAGTGCATTTATAATCTCCACGATTAATAGCTGACATCATTGAACTATTATCTAATAGTAGGAGTTGACTTTGTGGCATAAAAGCACAACCTTTCTTAAAGTAATAATATATGTATATTCAATAAAACCAACAGATAGCAGTATAATTGGGCTGTTAATTAAATAAACACTGATATATCTTATAAAAGAAAGCATGAGATAGATTTACTTGTTTTATATTTTCTGCTACATTTTGTTGCGTTGCCTCTTAATATAGATATCTGACACTGTAGCAATTGGACAGATGGTACACCATGTTCGTGGCTTGAATATAAGTGCTAAAATCAATCCTAAAGTGGTAGTTGTCATCATCATAGAGTAAAAACGATAGGATAAATGCAATACCCACTCAGGCGATGCAATGTCAAATAATTGTGGCATACCTTTTAGTGGAAATATAAGCAAAAACCTAAGATAATCCATAGGAGGTTTGCCGTGTGCTACTCCAATTGTTGACAGTATAATAATCATTAAGCTAATACCAAAATACCCTAACATAATCCACTTCATTGAACCTTTAATAAAGAACTTTGGAGTTTTATAGGAGTGTTTTTTTTTAATATTACCACACGTTGTGTAAAGGCTAGCTCTTGGGCAATAGTCTTGACACCACGTTTTTTTCTTATCCCTAAAAAGAAAAATAGACGGTAATGCCATACAGATTAACCCCAAAAGTGCAAAATGAATAGTTACATATCCAAGCACAAAGTAGGCAAGAGTAATTAAAAATAAGTATTTGTTTTTTTTCATAAGTCATCTCCTTCAAATATTTTTGCTATATACCATCATACTTTTTAATATTTAATTTCTCAGTGATTTAATCACAATAAAAATTTAAACAAGCAAAATGTTATTAAAAATGAAGGGAGATGCAAAAATCAATAAGCGTTATACAATAAATTCACTTTTATCAGGTGAATTATTACTATTGTTCATTTTGTCACAGCATAATTGAATATGAGAGGTTTGAATAGAAATTGTTGCAAGGGTATCACCGATTTGAACAAATATAGAACTTAAGATATTTAATTCTTCCACAGTTTTACCTTTTGCAATGGCAATAGACGCAGCATTTATAAGTGCAGCTAGTTCGCTAGGACATATCATAATATGCACCTCCTTATCCTATGATATGTAATAGATTGTGGGAGGTGAGACAAATGTAATAAAACAAGATATATCCCATAAAGCAATTTAGTTTAAAGGAACATTTATTATAGAACGACACAAGCGTTTTTATTAGGATAACAGTACAATTAAGATAAAATTAAAAGGAATGAACTCTGTTGAGTACAGAGTTCATTCCAATATCGTTGCTTAATTAAATACTATCTTATTTATAATTTTTTATTTGTTATGGCTTCAAATTCTTCACAAACCAAAAGCATTTTTGGAGAAAACTCTTTTTCATAGTCAGCTAATTCTGCTGTGTAAACGTCCTTATGGACACGACGCCAATACTCAAGGCTTCTGTCACCCTCGCCCTCTTTAAAGGCGTGTTCAGCAGTAACTTCATCGAATGGAACAAGCGTTACAGCAGTGGTTTTTATGATACAAACTGCATTGCCTTTCCAGTTCTCAATCACACTAAAATTGCCAACTTGAGGTAGGGGCTCACCCTCAACCTCATAAAGCCAATGACTTGAACAGGTTGCGGTTTTTTGTCCTATAAATACAAGTTCTGCTAATTCGTTTGCATCTTTTTCATTATTGCAAAAATGCCATGCTGTGAAAGTTTGATGCTCCTCATCAAGGTCATTTAGCTTTGCATACTTTAAAAACATTTCTTCTGATTTCATTTATTTTATCTCCTCTGGTACAGCATAAAGCTTTGTACCCTCTGCGTTATAATCTGTAGCCGCAACTACAAAGTTAATTGTGTTATCTTTATCAATACTAAACTTTATCAACAAATCAAGGGTTATGTGTCCGTCCTCTGCATAGGCGTAAATCCACTGGTCTCCAACTTGCTTTAGCATGTCATCAACAATAAAAAAAGTGCCACCTAGTTCACCTTCAAAGGGAATTATATCAGTCTTTTCCATCAGCTTTGTTTTTACATCGTCAAAGCTTACTTCTTTTTTTAATAGGTAGTTGCCGTATTCAACTGGAGGTTCATATTCTTCTCCAAAATAACCCATCATAGAAGATTCTATAAGTCCTGGAAATTTCGCTTCACTGTCATTGAAATTCGCAGATTGACTATCCGCTTTTTGAGCACAAGAAGTAAACATCAATGCGATAAGCACAACAGACATTATGCTGTTTAAAACTGATTTCATTTTATTCCCCCTGTAAAATCATTTTGAAATTTAACACAAATCAAACTGCAATAAACCTATTTTTATACTATACTAATAATATAAAAATTATTTAATTATATTATATCATACCAGCAAAAAAAGTGCTACCTAAAACGGTAACACTTTTTTATTTTGATTATATTGATATTTTCTCCATAGTCAGTTAAAGATTCTACTATTAGCCGAAATTTTTCATATATCACAAGATATCACCAAGCCAATAAAAACAGTCTTTCTAATTACCTTTAACAGATTAAATATATACAAAAAAGCACGTTAATTTACTAGCAACATGAAATCTTATTGTTGTATAATCATATCACAAATAAAAATATCAAATTAACTATAACTATTTTTGAGGAGATTTAATGATAATGATTACACCAAAAGAGTTACTATTTAAAACGCTAAGGCACGAAGAAACAAACGCTGTTCCGTGGGTACCTTTTGCAGGAGTTCACGCTGGTAAACTGGTTGGCTATGATGCAACCGAGGTTTTGACTGACGGAGATAAACTTTTTGAATCATTAATTGAAGTAAACAAGCTATACAAACCAAACGGTCAACCTGTTTTGTTTGATTTACAAATTGAAGCTGAAATTTTAGGCTGTGAATTGGTATGGACTAAAGATGGCCCGCCCTCTGTTAAAACTCACCCACTAGAAAGCACAACCCAAATTCCTTGCAAATGTACAATCCCAAGCGAAACCGATGGCAGATTACCGATGGCACTTGACGTTATGAAACGTATGAAAAAAGCTGTTGGAGAAACAACTGCACTTTATGGATTAATCTGTGGTCCATTTACACTTGCATCTCATTTGCGTGGAAATGACATATTTATGGATATGTTTGACGATGAAGACTATGTAAAAGCTTTACTCGACTATTGCAAAGAGGTAGGGAATCGTCTAGCACAATACTATATTGAGGCAGGTATGGACGTTATCGCTATTGTTGATCCACTTGTTTCACAAATCTCTTCAGACCATTTTGAAGAGTTCTTGTCAAAACCTTTTTCTGAAATGTTTGAGTTTATCCGTGAAAAAAGAGCATTTTCTTCTTTCTTCGTATGTGGAAACGCAACAAGAAACATTGAAGTTATGTGCAAAACTAACCCTGATTCTATCTCAGTTGATGAAAATGTTGATTTGCTTGCTGCAAAGGAAGTTTGTGATAAATATAACGTTTGCATTGGGGGAAACATTCCGCTAACCTCGATTATGCTTCACGGAACACAACAAGACAACATGAAATATGTTGTAGATATGATTGATAGCGTGAAAAATAAAAAGAACCTAATCATTGCTCCTGGTTGCGATATGCCCTATGACGTGCCAGTGGAAAACGGAATTGGTGTTGCAGGAGCAGTTTTACAGACCCAAGAAGTGCGTGAAATGCTGAAAAACTATGTAGCTGTCGAAGATAATATTCAAGTTGAGTTACCCGATTATGCCAATCTAAAGAAGCCTCTAGTCGAGGTGTTTACACTTGACTCACTGACTTGTGCTGCTTGCACATACATGATGGGTGCGGCAATTGTTGCAAAAGAACATTTCAAAGATAAAATTGAAATGGTTGAATACAAATTCACTATGAAAGAGAACATTGCTCGCTGCAAGAAAATGGGTGTTACAAACTTGCCGTGTATCTATGTTAACGGAGAACTGAAATTCTCCTCAATTATCCCTAGAAAAGAAGCATTGCAAGCTGTCATTGATAAAGCTATAACTAACATATTGTAAGAAATAGAGTGAAATAAAGGAGAAAAAATGACGGGCATATACCTAATTACAGGTTTTTTGGGTGCAGGAAAAACTACATTTCTAAAGAAATTTGTTAAGTTACAATCGGCTCACAAGATGCGAATTATTGTAAATGAGTTTGGCAAAGAAGGGATAGATGGAAAGCTTTTAAAGGAACTATCCATTGTAGTTGACGAGATTAATAATGGTTCAATCTTCTGCGCTTGTAGACTTGAGCAATTTGAAAAAGTTTTGGTAACCGCATTGCAAGACGTACCAGAGTTAATTATTATTGAGGCTTCAGGGCTTTCTGATCCCACAAACATTAGAAAAATACTTTCCCAGCAAGATAAATTTAAAAATATAAAGTTGCTTGGGAGCATCTGTATTGTTGACGCAATTAACTTTAAGAAAGTAATTGCAACTGCTCGTGTGTGCAAAAAGCAGTTAAGTGTTAGTAACGTAGTAATCATTAATAAAACTGATATTGCTACTGATGACGATATTTGTTTGACTAAAAAACTAATTGCAGAATTATATCCAGATATAATTACCCACTTAACAAGTTTTGGGGAAATAAAAACTGAATGGCTTGAGCAACTATGTTGTGATAAATCAGAAAATCCGCCGTTGATGCAGACCAAAGATTTGGGGTTGCAAAAGGCACTCATTCACATTAGTGATACTATGGGCTTGTTTAGACTTGAAAAGTTTCTTGAGATGATTTGTGAGGATGCCTATCGCATAAAAGGTTTTGTAAAACTCGATGGTGAAATTTATCTTGTAGACTGTGTGGGAAGTTTGTTTACTGTAAAGAGATATGCTTTACAGAAATCTGATGAAGTTAATATAAATCATATAGTGGCACTTGCTGGATCTGGTGTGGATTTGAAAAAAAGCATTCAAAATGCAGTAAAATGGTACAAGGATTATATTATAACAGTTGAATAACAAAAAACAGGAACGATAAAACCGTTCCTGTTTTTTAAATTAAGCTTTCATTGCAAATGACTGACAGTCTGTGCATTGGTCCATTGTTGGATTTGGCTCGTGTGTTCCCACTTGAATAGAGTCTAATGCACAATATTCTTTACCACAGCTATGATTTTGACAACTTTCAACAGTACATTTTATCGCCTGATTAGCTTTACTAGTATCCATAATAATAAATCCTCCTTATATAAGATTGATTATTATTATATCCGCTATGCGTACAAATATTATAAAATAAAAAGATTAAAAGTTAGTTTTAAAAGATAATTATTCTATTACAATTTGTATAATTTCGACATTATAATACAAATTGTGTGTAAATTTTTGCACTAAGAATAGAGTTTTTTACTTATTTTTCGCATAAAGATACTTTATTTTTAATATAACAATATGGTGAGCTATCTTTTTTTCGCTAGTTCTTTTAAATAAGTTTGTGCAAATTCGATGTCGGTTTTACACGCAATGTATTCACACCCAATTTTTTGGCGGGTCTCATTTCCTTTTCCGGTAATCAGCACAATCGAGTTTGGTGACGCATTCAAAATTGCGGATTTTATTGCGTCGCCACGATCCTCAATGATATGACATTCACAAGTGTGATTTAAAATATGCTTTTGTATATCAAGACTTATATCTAAGACTTTTTCATATCCAGGGTCTTCCATAGTAAGATAGACTTTATCAGAGTATTCTCCTGCAAGCTCACCAAGTTCGGTTCTTCGATTATATGCCTTTCCACCAGGACATCCAAATACGGTAATGATACTTCTACCCTTATATTCCTCTAAAGTGGATTTGTAGAGCTTTTCAAAGCTCAATTTATTGTGTGCATAGTCAACAATAACCACAATAGAGCTATCTTCTGAAGTGAAAATTTCCATTCTTCCGCTGGAACGTGCTTTGAATAATCCTTGCTTTATAATCTCAACTGGAATGTTATATTCCATAGCAACAGCAATTGCCGCAAGTGCATTTTCGACGTTGAAAAATCCTGGCATAGTCAAAATAAAATTTTCATCAAAATCGGTTGTACGTACCATAAAATGAGTTTCGTGTCCAACTTTTTTAACATCATAACCATAGACATCAGCAGACTTGTTTTTGCCAAAAGTAACTACTTTTTGGCTTGCTTTTGCAGAGTCAAGCAAGATGTTGGGGTGGTCGGAATCAAGATTTACAATTGCAGTTTTAGTTTGTTTGAATAATTTGAGTTTTGAGCCAAAATAATCATCAAAGTCGCTGTGTTCAATAGGTGAGATGTGATCCTCAGAAATGTTTAGAAATACACCGATGTTAAAGTCAACGCCAAGCACTCGGTCATATTTTAAAGCTTGACTAGAAACTTCCATAACAAAGTAATCTAATCCACTGGTTACAGCATTGTCAAAATGCTTGTGCAGTTCAAATGCCTCAGGGGTAGTGAGGTGGGATTCTTCCATAATTTTGCCGTCATAGGTGTCAATGGAGGAAACGATACCGCAGGGTTTTTGTCTTAAACTCTGCATATATTCGTCAATGACATATTTTATATAGTAGGCAGTAGTCGATTTTCCTTTTGTTCCAGTAATACCAACGAGG
>JBAQWI010000439.1:0-4629 GCA_049298835.1 Oscillospiraceae bacterium | reverse complement strand
ATGCCTGACTGTGTTGCGTTATTAGATGAAAATGCCAGGATCATCAATGTCAATGAACAGTTTTTAGATTTACTGAAAATCAGGGACAAAACCATCTTAAAAGGAATGCACTTCACAAAGATGATTTCACAACGGGGTTCCATTAAAAATTTGAATGGCATGTCAGATCATGAGGCTCGGTTTAACATACAATTCTGGGGTGAGGACATTCCGTGTCATATAATCTATAAACAGCCTATTTATACGCCATATGGAACGCAGCTGATTCTTTCATTTAAACGTCTTACTGATAAAAATTTTGCACCTGCCGTGCCTTCTGCCAATATTCTGCCTGGTCGTACCTTTAGCTTTGACGAAATCATTGGAAAGAACCCTGAAATTGATAGAATTAAATCCACGGCTAAGCGGGCGGCAAAATCTTTAGCTACTGTCTTGATCGAAGGAGAAAGCGGCACAGGAAAAGAATTGTTTGCCGAGGCTATTCACTGGGAAAGTCAAAGAAAAGGGTTATTTCTGGCGATTAACTGTGGAGCAATTCCATCAGAGTTAATTCAGAGTGAATTATTTGGCTATGAAGAAGGTGCGTTTACGGGTGCTAAAAAAAGAGGTAGTCCAGGAAAATTTGAGATTGCTGATTGTGGTACCGTATTTCTAGACGAAATTGGTGAGATGCCAGTTAATATGCAGGTAAGCTTATTACGTTTTTTACAGGATAAAACCGTTACCAGGGTGGGTGGCTATATTCCTAAAAAGGTTGATGTGAGGATAATAGCGGCTACAAATCGTAATCTTAAAGCTGAGGTGGACAAGGGTAATTTTAGAGAAGATTTATACTATCGTTTAAATGTGATCAATCTTCAAATACCCCCGCTCAGAAAACGCAAAGAAGATATTCCCCTGATCGCGAATTTCCTACTTAAGAAGCTATGTAATCGTTATGAAATACCGCCAATCAAAATAAGCCGATCATCAGGTGCAACGTTGATAAATTATAATTGGCCTGGAAATGTCAGAGAACTGGAAAATATCATTGAACGAGCCTTCATTATGCGCGAGGGTGAAGAATTGATTTTTGACAGTTCAGTTATTACTCTAGTGCCTATAAAAGGAAGCAGCAAAGAACAAATCGAGGCTAGTATGGGAAAGATTGAAAAGGAAGCCATCGAAAATCATCTAAGCGTGAATGGCGGCAATATATCCAGAACTTCTCAAGCCTTAGGTATAAGCAGGAAAACACTATATAAGAAGATCAAGATGCTAAATATTAACCGGGATGCTTATATAAACTAGATATCACAAGCTTTACATCATAAAAGGCAAGACAAAAAATGTAAAAGAATTAAAAGGTAATTATAGTGTATAGAACCATATAGTGTTCTGATCTAGCACACCACAATCAAGCCTGTCCGCAAGGACGGGCTTGATTGTTTTTGAAGAGCCCTTGGGATTTGGTTGAATCAAGAGTACCTATAGCCGAAAATGGGTTAGGGTCCTGATAATTAGGCCAACCTATAATAATAGTATAGTATAGTATAGATACAAAGGATTTCGCTTCTTTTAGGAATAGGAGAAATAAAAAATGACTGAAAATGAAAAAATGTTAGCAGGTGAATTATATAATTCATCTGATGTTGAATTGTGTAAAATGCTTTATGATGCAAGAATATTAACTGAGAAATATAATAAAACTTCCATTTCAGAAAAAGAAGAACGTGTAAGGTTGCTGAGACAATTGTTTGGAACAACAGGAGAAAAAATCTATATTGAACCAACCTTTAACTGCGATTACGGCTGTAACATTCACGTTGGCAACAATTTCTATGCAAACTACAACTGCGTTATCCTTGACGTTGCTGAAGTTAATATTGGTGAAAATTGCTTTCTTGGTCCACAGGTTGGAATTTATACTGCAACTCATCCTATTCAAGCAAGTGAACGCTATAACGGGCTGGGGCTTGGAAAACCTATTACAATTGGAGACAATTGCTGGATTGGTGGCCATGCTACAATTAGTCCGGGTGTTACTTTAGGAAACAATGTTGTAGTTGCTTCCGGTACGGTGGTTACCAAAAGTTTTGGAAATAATGTTGTGATTGGTGGTAATCCCGCACGAGTTTTGAAGTTAATTGAGGATTAATAATAAACAGGAAACCGTAAAAGATGCAGGAAAGATAAGTCATATCACTGCGCTGTATGTGGATGGAATATGCTGCTCTAGTTATCTTAAATGAGATAAGGTTATGTAAGGTACCTTAGAATGCTTGTTAAACGATCCACCAGGTTTTTCAGCAATACGACTGTTGGCGATATTATCAATAAGAGCGTATACTTAAGCTAATAAAGAGATTGGAGGTTGTTACGATGGGAGATAAAAGTCCGAAGGACAAAGAAAAAAAGAAGAAAAAGGCTGAAAAAAAAGCGATTGCTCCAATATCTTCTCCAATAGAGCCAGCGAAACGACCCAAATAATAATATTGATTTTTTAGAAATTGTATTGCAGTAACCGGTTGCATCTACCGAAAGGTAGATGCTTTTTTACCGTATCAAAAAATATAACAATTCTAAATGTTGCACCCTTCGAGTATTACATATGCTCCCTGTGGTCGCCACTAAGGAAAATAGATAAGAAAACGTAGTCAGCCGACGTCCACGGATGGACTAGTGTCTCGGTGCCATGGATGGCAGGGAGCGACCGCTGTCGCCTAAAGGCTCGGCGTAAGCCAGTTTTCTTATATATGGGGAGATAAGATGGCAAACCATTTATTACCGTAATCTGACTCCAAGCTGGCTGCCACAGATTTTGTTTTATGTGTAGCCGGGGGGTGGAGAGGAATCCAATTGCCAAAAAATTCCCGCTTTTCAAGTATTGTGTGGTAATATAAATATAAGCTTATTAAATACTTGCTCCCTTGTAGTACTTAAAATTCGATTACCTTCGGAGAATGATGACCGAAATACTGTCGTTATGGATCATCCGTCTGAACTACAACCACCACTGCCCCACATCGAGCACCAACCTTCTTGTTGTCCACCACTGCAAAACCCATAATGTTCGGAAGTAGAAAATGAACCAGGACTCCTAGCTGAAAATGGGGGTCTGATATTGCTGTCGGTAATATATACGTCTATTTTTGAGAAGGAGATTAAATGAACGTAAGCATGTTGTTTAGTCACAGTATTTATGTCTGGGTAGTCCTGCCGATACTCATATTTATTGGCGGGTTAGCTTATGTGAGCCTTGGAACACTACGCATCATTTTTGTGGCCAGGGGGCAGCGATTCTTATCACCGCTTCTGGGGTTCTTTGAAGTCACCATATGGTTGGTCGCGATTAGTCAGATTATGACAAATGTAAGCAATATAGCAGCCTATATGGCCTTTGCCGCAGGGTTTGCAGCCGGAAACTATGTGGGTATTTTGATCGAAGAAAAGATGGCAATCGGCATTTTGGCGGTCAGAATCATTCTTACCCAAAATGATGAAATCTTAAAGAATGGATTAGCCGCTGCAGGTTTTGGAGTTACTTCCGTAGATGCCGAAGGGATTCACAGTCCGGTTAAGTTGATTTTTACGGTTATCAGGCGCAAGGATTTGGGAAAAGTCATAAGGATTATAAACGAATCCCATTCTAACGCATTCTATTCCGTGGAGGATGCCCGCAGAGTGGCCGGTGGGGTTGTGCCTGGAAAGTAATCTGCATCGTTATTACAATATGGATTTCAAAGCATAATCATCAGGGATAAACCTTATGCGATGAGTATTGCCTGAAAATGATGTGCTTCGGATTGTAGCAGATTGAGATAAAATGACATTGAAAATATATGGGACGGGGATAAAAGACTAAAAAATCGGGAAAAAAAGAATAAGGCTGAGAAGAAAATAATAGATCAAATCTATTCGTAAGTCTTCAGCAAACAAAACCAAATTGATACTAAACCAAAGTTATAAAGTTGGAAGTGAGTGAAGTTATGAAAATTGAAAGAAAAAAGATAAACGTTGGTGTTGGCTTTGTAACAGGACGTCAGTATTTCAAAAATGTGGTAAAAACATATGTCCATAACTGGAATGATTCTGGACTGGTCGATACTGGAAAATATGCACTTCACCTCTTTGTGGCTTATGATTTGAAGTATAAAAGTACAAAAGTTTACGATTATAAAATTACGGACGAAGAAATATTGGATATGGTGGATTCAGCTCATTACTTCGGAAATTCTTCAATAAGAACCGAGGCACAATATCTGGTAGAAAAGAAAGTGATTAGTTTAAAAGAGGCTGCACTGATATTTGGTGAAGGCTATGCGATGAAAAGAAACGCGGTTTTGTATTTTGCATTGAAAAATAAAATGGACTATCTGATTTTCCTTGATGATGACGAATACCCCATAGCAACAATAAAAATAAATGATAGCATTGTTTGGAAAGGGCAAGAGGTTTTATCAACGCATATTAACAATCTAAAATATGCGGATATGACCCATGGGCATCATTGCGGTTACATTTCTCCGATACCACAATTTCATTTCAATGATAAGCTTTCTGAAGAGGCGTTTAGAATTTTTATAGAGGCGATAAGCAATGATATTATTAACTGGGATTCAATAAAAGCAAAAATGAACGATGGTGGAG
>JBAQWI010000438.1:0-5846 GCA_049298835.1 Oscillospiraceae bacterium | reverse complement strand
AAAAATTGTAGAGCAAGCACCACCGGCTGAGTTTTTTGGCAATCCCCAAAACGAGAGGTTACAAGACTTCCTTGCAAAGGTGCTATAATAAAAAAAGAACAAAACGCTGTCCAAAGGGACAGCGTTTTTGCTATACACCCTCTAAATCAAAAAGTGGGATAAAGCTTTCGTTTGCCGTTTCGCCCTCTTGAATGAACCCATTTTCAAGTCCAAGCGAAATTGCATAGTCAATTGCGGAATCGTATTCTTTTTGAGTAAGTTTTTGTTTCAGATGTGGAAAATCATCGAGGTTTCCAAAAGGAGTATATTGGTTCATAATGCTTAAAAATACTCTATCGCCATAGGTTTTGTAGATGTATTCTATGACTGCCTTGCTATCTTCTAAAAGGGTAGGGAGCATTAAATGACGGACGATAACACCTTTTTGGATGATTCCATGGTCGTCAAAAACGCACTCGCCTACTTGGGCTACCATCTCAGCTAGGGCAAGCTTTATGTTTTCTACATAATTAGTAGCCTCTGAATATTCTTTTGCATAGTCTGCATTCATATACTTGAAATCTGGCAAATATACGTCAACATATCCACTTAGCAGTTTGATTGTTGGCACCGTCTCATATCCACTTGTGTTGTATATAATGGGTAGTTTTAGCCCATTTATACGTGCGAGCTTTATCGCTTCAATAATGTGATAGACATAGTGGGTGGGGGTTACTAGATTGATATTTAATGCAGCTTTTTCTTGGAGCTCGAGAAAAATTTTAGCAAGCCGTGCAATGGTAATTTCCTTGCCAAAACTCTTATTGCTAATGTCATAATTTTGGCAAAATACACACCCTAATGTGCAGCCAGAAAAGAAAACTGTTCCACTGCCTTTTTCTCCAGAAATACAGGGTTCTTCCCAAAAGTGCAGGGACGATCTTGCAATTTTTAGTTTGTCGTCTGCGCCACAAAAACCAGCTTTTCCACCCAACCGATTGGCATTGCATTGCCGTGGGCAAAGTTTGCATTCCGTTAATTCAATGAAGATTGTAATCACCACCTTGGTTTTAATATTAGCATACCATAGAATTTCACAAAGAAAAAGAAGATAAAACATAGACGGAATCGTTTCAATTGTATATAATTATAATAATAAAGGTTATATATAAAAATCGAATATATCAATGCGAATATATTTTAACATAAATTTGAATATAATAGTAGAACAAGGAGTAGATGTAATGGATTTTTTAGAGATTATTAAGGCAATTATTCTTGGCATTGTTGAGGGAATTACCGAGTGGCTCCCAATCAGTAGCACCGGACATATGATTTTAGTTGACGAATTTTTACAACTTAATATGTCGGAAGCTTTTAAATCAATGTTCCGTGTAGTGATTCAGCTTGGCGCAATTATGGCGGTTGTCGTGCTGTATTTCAACAAACTTAACCCGTTTTCACCTAAAAAACAGGCAATAGAGAAGAAACAAACATGGTCATTATGGTTTAAGGTTTTGGTTGCATCTATCCCTGCAGGAGTTGTGGGCTTTTTCTTTGACGATATACTAGAAGAACTATTTTATAACCCAGTGACAGTAGCTACTACACTTATTCTATACGGAGTTTTATTTATTGTGGTTGAAAACTGGAATAGAAATAAAACTGCCAAAGTGAGCAAACTTAATGAATTAACCTATCAAACAGCGTTCATTATCGGTATGTTTCAGATGTTATCATTAATCCCAGGCACATCACGTTCTGGCGCTACCATTATTGGTGCAATATTATTTGGAACATCACGTTACGTTGCCGCAGAATTTACATTTTTCTTAGCGATTCCTGCAATGCTTGGAGCAAGTTTATTAAAGATTTTGAAATTTGGGTTGTCCTTTTCAGGAGCAGAAATTACAATTTTGCTTGTTGGAATGATAGTCGCGTTTGTAGTTTCAATTATAGCAATTAAATTCTTAATGGGCTACATTAAAAAGCATGATTTCAAGGTGTTTGGTTGGTATAGAATTATCTTAGGTATTATTGTACTAGGCTACTTTTTAATCATTGCAAGATAAAAATTTGAACAAAAAACTCCTCACATTTTGTGTGAGGAGTTTTAATTGTTTTATCTTAGTGTTATCTTTTTTTAGTACGAACTTTAGTTATTGCCGCTTGAAGGGCTGCAATAGTAGCGGTATTAGTTGGGGGCGTTTTTGCAAGTACCCATTGAAGTTGGGCAGCAGCTCTTTCAGAGCCAGTAACACCAAGTGATTTGATTGCTTCAAGTTGCACGTCTTTATTTTCGTCTTTTATTAGGCTTACAAGAGCATTGTAACCTTCATCAGCAGATGTTGTTGACAGTGCTTTTGCTAGTGTTAAACGGTTTTCATCATTTGAATATAAAAACTTTTTCTCAATTTTATCCCATTTGCCAGTGCTGATCCACTTTTCAAGCTCTGCATCTTTATCACCGAACATAATAATCCCTCTTTCTGTATCTGAAAATATTCTATAGTATATTCACAATACTTCTATGGTAACATAATATAGGCGAAATGTATACTATATATTATAACATTATTTTAATTTTCTACATTTTTTTCAATTTTTTATTTTATTTTTTGTCAATTTTAATATTTTTATAGGAGTTTAATTGTTTAAAATTTTATTTAGTCAAATTTATTTTACATTTAACATTTTGTTGATAAACAAATTATTAAAAAAAGGTATAGTTTATATTGTATAATAAATTTTATAAAAGGTTATTGTGACTGTACAACACTAGTATTAACGAGAATAGGAGATAGTTATATGGAAAAAATTATACATACACCCACAAATTCTAAACTTAAAAAGGATTTATTGGTGTTAAACTATCTGCAAAAAAATGGTCCAAAATCAAGGGTAGACCTTTCTACACAGTTAAATTTGACAAAGGCTGCTATTACTGCCATAACAAATGACATGATAAAAACTGGAGTGCTCCTTGAAAAGGGAGAACAAGTGAAACAAAAGGCTACACATTCTCGTGGGAGAAGAAAAATTCTTTTAGATATTAACGAAAATTATAAGCTCGTTTTTGGGGTAGTTATTGAAAAAGAGAATATGTTTTTTGGCTTGACAAACTTAAAAGGGCAGGTTCTTGACAAAAGAAAAATGTGTTTTAAGGGTAAAAATTATCATGAGTTATTGGAACTAATCGTTTTAAATATCGGCACTATAATGAAAAACAATTGCATAACCAACGAAAATGTTTTAGCTTTGGGCGTCTGCCTTAGCAACAACTGTGGAGAGTTAATTGAAGGTGTAAAGAGCAAAGATAAGATAATGCGTCTTAGAAAGGATTTAGCTCATGCAATGCCTATAAAAATTATAACAAATACCACAATTGCAAGTTCGCTTGTTGCGCAAAGAATTTTTGCAGGTGAAAATTCCAATAGTGTGCTGTTATTGAGATATGGTGATGAGGCTGAGTCTGGAATTATGATAGATGGTAAGATTTATAGCGGTTTTACAGGCAACGCTGGAGGATTTTTGGGCATACTAGGTGACAATATAGGTGAAAACGAACAACTAGCATCGGCAATTATAACTTGCAATACTGTACTTGATACCCAGAAAATTTACTGTTTTGGAAATCAATTTGAAGATGAAGCAAATTTTGTAAATATCCAAGAAATTATTGTGAAATATGGATATAAAAAATTGCTCTTGCAACACGCAATTGTGACTAATGATACTGCGTTCTTAGCGCCATGTGCAGAGGCAATAGATTGTTATTTTTACGTCAATCATCTTATTAAATATTAATCTATATTAATCTGTTATTTGACTTGATTTTACATCTACTTGCAGTTATAATAAAAAAGACGCATAAAAATTCTGTTAAAAAGTATGGTGAAAGATGGGTAAAAATAATGGGTTTTCGCAATTAATGAAGTCTGCCGTCGAGGTAACTCAACTTGGTTTTTCTGTGGTAACCCCAATTGTCCTACTTACTATTTTGGGTGTCTACTTAAAAAATCGATTTAACCTATCTGATTATGTTGTAATTATATTTGTATTACTTGGACTTTGCGGTGGCATAAATTCGTTTGTTTTATTTGTAAAACGATACCTAAAAAATCTTGATAAGGACAAGCACAAGGAGCGATAATGGACATTATTTTAACAGAAGCTAAAAAGGTTGCCATTACACTTTTGATAATAGATATTGGTATTGTGATTTTTACGCTTGCCACAAAAATGTTTAATGCAAGTGTAGTTATTGGTATAATTTATGGCTTTATATTTGCAGAATTAAACTTTATTTTACTTGGAACAGTTGTCGAAAAAGCGCTATCTATGGATGTAAAACACGCCAAAAGGCATATGAAAGTAAATTATATTATGAGGTTTGCGCTTTTAGCCGTAATCTTAGCAATCCCATTTATATCTACAAAAATAAACGGATGGTGCGTGGTTTTAGCAATGCTTTCACCTAAATTTACCTATTTTGCAATAGGCTTTATCGGACTTATTCCCAAAAAAGGAGGAAGAGATTAAACTTGGATATTCAAATACATGGACCTAAAATAATATTCTCAATCCCCATTTTTGGCGGCATTGATGTTACCGAAACCACTGTAAATGCTTGGCTTATCATTGGTTTTGTATTTATACTCTGTCTGATATTAACTCACAAAATGGAGAAAATCCCAAGAACCTACAGACAAAAAATTGCAGAAAAAGTAGTTGTTGCAGTTGATAATCTTGTTGAGAGTACAATGGGCAAAAGAAATATGGCATATGCACCATATATACTAACATTGCTTGTATTTTCTGCTTTTGGAAGCCTTATCGGAATGTTGGGTTTTCGATCGGTAACTGCCGATATCAACACAACGCTTGGCTGGGCGTTGATGACTTTTGTTTTAATATACCATTCAGGATTAAAGCACAAAGGCATAAAGTATTTCAAGGGATTTATTGAGCCAATACCAGTTATGTTGCCTCTTAACTTAATTAGTGAGATGGCAACTCCAATATCATTGTCATTTCGTCATTTTGGTAACATCTTGTCTGGTATGATTATTAGTATTCTTATGTACGGCGGGTTAGCCGCCGCATCATCAGCAATCATACCAAACTCAGTACCGTTTTTACAGCTTGGCATACCAGCGGTATTTTCAGTATACTTTGATTTGTTTTCTAGCTGCATTCAAGCGTATGTATTTTCCATGTTGACTATGGTATATGTATCAAACGCAAATGATCCAGATTAAAAGACAATCTTATATATTTCAAACTACATTTGAAAACTTACTCACATAAAATGTGAGGGTTAGTTACAATATTTCCAAACTATAACAATAAAATTTAAATGAAGAAAGAGGAAAAAATAATGGAGAGAGCAATCGTATTAGGAGCATCAGCAATTGGAGCAGGACTTGCAATGATCGCAGGTATAGGACCTGGTATCGGTGAGGGTTACGCAGTAGGTAAAGCTTGTGAGGCAATCGCGCGTCAACCAGAATCACAAGGCGCAGTTATGAAAACAATGTTCGTAGGTTGTGCAATTGCAGAGTCAACAGGTATTTATTCACTTGTTATTGCAGTATTGTTGCTATTCGTAAATCCTTTAATTAACATGCTATAAAACCAATCCTGTTGGATTAAATAACGCAGGGGTATGAAATTATTTTGTGCGTGTGAAGGGGGAGTTAGGGCTTACACCTGTATGGGTTATAGCCTGATTGAAATGGCAGAATACAAAGAATTGATATCCATTGATTGGAATATAGTTTTCACAATAGGCAATACATTGATATTGTTTTTCGTATTAAAACATTTTCTGTATGAAAAAGTTAAAAAAGTGCTTAACAGTAGAG
>JBAQWI010000437.1:0-13457 GCA_049298835.1 Oscillospiraceae bacterium | reverse complement strand
TTTCCGCTATTGATATAGGTGCTTACATCTAAAAAACCTACATCTTCAAATGCCACTTTCAATAAGGGCATTGATACTTTGTTTTTACCGCTTATATTTATGCCACGTAAAAGGGCAATATATTTTTCCAATTCATAGCACCTCCATCAAATATAAATTCGCTCACCGAGCGTTAATTTTCCTCACTACCACTTTGAAAATATTTTGTTGGGCAGTATATATAGAAAAGTTTACCACAGTAAAGCTAAGCTTTCAAGGCACTCATTATGAACAATAAAAAGAGGTATGTATTATGAAAATCAAAATCCGCTCACCATCCTTTTGCAAGTATTGACTGGACGATTTTGAGTATGTAGCCAAGGCAAGAGCCGTTGCATCAAGATAAAGCTGCAACGGCTCGATTTCGTGATAAGTCAGATTTTATTGTGTTGAAGGAATTAAACCCTAACAGAGGGTGTGCTCATAACCTGTATATGAATAATAAGACACATGCCTTCAATAAATTCATATGGACAGGCACTTTTCTGTTTAAGACAAAGGTGAATCAGTTTCATTGTTAGACGGCAAAGTTTGCATGAGGGCATAGAAATATTCAGGTTTACCGGTACTAAAGTATTCATACCAGGATTCCAGTGTGTTTGATTGAAAAACTCCTAAATGCTTGATAATTTGTTTTGCCCACAGCAAGCCTCCGGTAGAACCGGCGGTGATAAGGTTGTTATCTGCTACAGACGGCTTGTCGACATAAAAACTTTGTCCTTTATAACAAGGAGAAAACATTTCAAGAAAGCCCGGTCCATTACTGGTATGAAGACGCTTATCCAACAGCCCAAAGTTGGCAAGCACAGTGGTAGCCCCACAGATTGCACACACCATAGCCTCAACAGAGAGGAATTCGCTTGCTTTTTCGATGATAGCAATATGCCTGGGGTCGTTCCACGTATTTGCGCCCGGTAATAGTAACACGCTTGTTTCACTTGCAACAATATCATCAATTACGCAATCGGGTACGATTGTCAGCCCGCCCATTGTACGGATTGGCTCTTTAGAATAACTAACCGTTTTGAGCGACACACATTGTGCGTTCTTTTTGAAAAAGCGACCAGAATTCAACTCCGAAGTGACGTGCCCCAAGTCCCAGTCCGCTAAAGTATCAAGTACGTAAACATAGATTGTAGACATGAATTTCCTCCATTTTGTTTGTTATATTGATTTGTTTGCTTTTTTATTGTACCATATAATTGTTGACAACAGTATGGCAACAATTATAAAAAAGGAGGCTGCCAGATGAAAGTAGACAGGCTTGTTAGTATTATTATGATACTCCTTGATAAAGAACGGATAGGCGCACAGGAGTTAGCAGATATGTTTGAAGTCTCACCTCGCACAATCTACCGCGACATAGACACAATCAACATGGCGGGTATTCCTGTTCGCTCTACATCGGGAGTGGGTGGTGGCTTTGAAATTATGCAGAAATACAAGATTGATAAAAAGGTTTTTTCCACCGCTGACCTTTCTGCTATCTTGATGGGGCTTTCCAGTCTTTCAAACATGGTACGAGGTGATGAGTTGGTAAACGCGCTTGCGAAAGTCAGGAGCTTTATCCCTGCCGAAAAAACAAAAGACATTGAATTAAAAGCAAGTCAAATCTATATAGATTTAAGTCCGTGGATGGGCAACAGTGACATACAGTCATATTTAGAAATGATAAAAACAGCCTTGCAGGAAAGCAATCTACTTTCGTTTGAATATGCCGACCGTCACGGAAACAAAACCGTACGAACAGTCGAGCCGTATCAGCTTGTATTGAAAAGCAGTCATTGGTATTTGCAAGGGTATTGCCATAAGAGAAGTGATTATCGCTTATTCAAACTATCTCGCATATCAAATCTACAAATAAAAGATGAATCTTTTATACCACGAGATTATCAGAAACCGATTTTAGAATTTTCGCATATTTTAGAAACAATGCAAACAAAAATTAAAATCCGTATTCATAAATCTGTGATGGATAGGGTACTTGATTTTTGCTCTTATGAAGACTTTTCTGCGGATGGTGATGAGCATTACATTGTTCGTTTTCCTTTCATAGAGAACGATTACTACTACAATATTCTTTTCAGTTTTGGAAGTAAATGCGAGTGTTTAGAGCCGTTATATATTCGCACAGAAATAAAGCGTAGAATACACGATATTGCTGTCTTGTACGAAAACTAAAATATGAGATATTTTCATAGCAGAAGAAAAAGATAGCAATTCCAATAAACCACTGTCATTTGCAAGAATACTCTGGACGATTCTGGGATTATGACGGTAAAATAGAAAGTGCGCGACCCAGCCAATGACGGCGAGGATGCCCACACTTTCGTAGTTATCAAAATTAGCTTTAGCATAGCAAATTTAGGCTCTCCAAGGGGTGTTTGCTCATAAACTACGCAATAAATCAGAATTGTATTTTTCGCATTTCATCTAATTTTTTTGCTTTTTGATATGCTAAATTTAAAAACTGCTGAATGGATAGCTGTTCATAATCCCAGTTCATGGGTTCTAAAGTTGTAGCACCTTGGTATCCAATAATTGCAATTTTTTTCATGACACGAGCCCAATCTATACTGCCATCAAATGGCAACTGATGTTGATTATACTTTCCGCCATTATCTTGCAAATGTAGAGCCATTAATCGATTTCCATACAGTTTTAACAAGTCATCATTAGGAGCGTAATTTTTGTGATGACAACTATCATAACAATAACCTACATTTTTTGATTGGAATGTGTCTAATACCAAAGCCAAATTATTAATATTATTAAGATTTTCAAAAGCGATTTTAATATCCCTTTTTTCAGCTTCATTAATGATATTTTCTAATCTTGTAATGCCCAAATTATTTATGGAATAATAATTATCAGGTAAGTGAATAACCATGGTTGAGATATTATTTTCGAAGCAATCTTTTACGCATTGAAAATAACTTCTAAATAAACTTTCTCCATCCAAATTGTCTACTGATAAAAAGTCTTGCTCATGAACTGGCGTGTGGATATTTTCTATATGCAATCCAGCGTTTCTTGCAAATTGAACGTCTTTCTGATAACCAATGCCTCTGCCAAATTTATCACTCCACCACAGCATTACGCAATCAAAGCCAGCTTCTTTTATCAATTTATATCTTTCATTAAAAGGAACATCGTAACTTGCACCATAACCAAAGCAATCATAAATTCCTATCATTCTGTCACCCACAAATTCAAATTTGTCATATCGTTGGATTATATAAATTCGCTCACCGAGCGTTATTTTTTTCACTACCGTTCAACAAACGGTAGTTTTTATTATCGTACCATATATTTCCTAAAATAACAACAGCGAAGGGGACAAGAAAATTATGAATGAATTACCAATGAAGATGAAAGCTTCATAGGTAATTTTTTAAACGCGCAGTCTTTATGCAAGTATCTGGTGGACTATATTGGGTATGTAGCAAACAAAGAGCCGTTGCATCGATTCAGATGTAACGGCTTAATTGGGGATTAGTTAGATTTTATACGTTGAGCTACCTTCTGATAATACTTTCAATTCCCATACGAAAATTTCGCATCGGTAAATTCCTCTTTTGATTATAGGGTCATTATCAGCAATGCTCTGTGCGTCATCAAAATTTTTAGCTTCAAAAAGAATCATTCCGCCATCTGTGTTTGAAAAACCACCGCCTAGCAAATATCGTTCTTTGGCTATACTGTTAACATAAGACAAATGATCTTGAAAGTCTTTATCAGTAAGGTCTTTTCCCACGACCCTGTAATCCATTCGGGCATATAATATGCTATCCTTTTTTATTTTCATTGGTATTTCCTCTTTTATATTATTAAATATTATTTTAAATAGCCATACAACATTATTATAATGTTACTATTATTTTAAGGTATTAACTTTTATCAAATAAATTATATCATAAATTATACATCAGTCTCAAGAAATCGTTTCGTTGCTTTTTACAGGGATACTTTGTACGATACTCGAATTGTTATAACTTTCTCAAAATGTCATCAATAAGCTAGCCATTCAACATTTCATTATAAACAAAACACTCCGTAATATGATCGTTTACCATACCTGTAGCTTGCATAAACGCATAAATTATGGTCGAACCAACAAACTTAAATCCCATTTTTTTTAAGTCTTTACTTATTTTATCGGATAGTGGGGTGCTTGTCGGCATATCACTATGTTCATTCCAATGACCTATAATAGGAGCAAAGTCAACATATCCCCATATGAATTTGTCAAAACTCCCGTATTCTTCTATAACCTTTAAAAACGCCTTGGCATTGCTCACGGTTGCGTTAATTTTTAGACGATTTCTTATTATTTTCTCGTTTGTCATAAGCTCTTGAATTTTTGCATCGTCATAAAGGGTTATTTTATTAGGGTCAAATCCATCAAATGCCTCTCTAAAAGCTTCTCTCTTATTAAGTACGGTTATCCATGTAAGTCCTGCTTGCATACCTTCTAAAATAAGCATTTCAAACAGCTTGTAATCATCATGTGCAGAACGTCCCCATTCTTTGTCATGATAGTCAATGAATAGGGAAGTATTTCCTACCCAAGAGCATCTTATTTTTTCATTCATAAAGCTTGTCCTCCAATTAAAATTTAATAACTTTCATAATTATATCACTTTAAACTTGACTACATTATGTCATATTATAAATCTGCAATAATAGTTTGAGAATTAGTTACTACCATTTTTAAAATTATAATCCCCAAGCTGTTCTTTTGCAAGATACTCTTAAAATATATAATTGATGGCAACACCTATAATATGACTTGATGGTGTCATATTATAGGTGTATACTAAAGTAGGGTGATAAAATGCAAATTAACCGATTATTCGAAATCGTATATATCCTGCTTGATAAAAAAACAGTAACGTCTAAGGAGCTTGCAGAGCGGTTTGAGGTTTCCACAAGAACTATCTATCGTGATATTGAAACGCTATCCTCTTCAGGAATTCCTGTTTATATGAGCAAAGGTAAGGGCGGTGGCATTTCACTACTACCAGCTTTTGTGCTAAATAAAGCTGTTATAACGGATGAAGAAAAAGAGGATATTCTATCTTCTTTAAAAGCTGTAAATGCTGTTAGTTTCAGCAAAACAGACACCGCACTTACAAAGCTCAGCAGCTTATTTGGTGAATCAAACACAGATTGGATTGAAGTGGATTTTTCTTCTTGGGCTAACCCACAGAGCGAAACTGAAACATTCAATACCATTAAGTCTGCAATATTAGACAAGCTAGCCATTTCTTTTTCCTATGCTAGTGCAAAAGGACAGCAGACAACACGCGAAGTAGAGCCTTTAAAACTTTGCTTCAAAAGTGGCGCATGGTATTTATATGGATATTGTAAGTCACGATGCGATTTCCGTTTCTTTAAGTTAAGGAGAATCAGGGAACTTTGTGTATCAGAGCAAAATTTTCAGCGAAAATCCCCAAATCAGATTTTTTCTAATGATGATATGTTTCAGGAAGAGTACGTTAGATTAAAACTAAAGTTATCTGCTCAAGTTGCTTACAGGGTATATGATGAATTTGATATGTATGAGCAACAAGAGGACGGAAGTTTTATTGCAGAAATTAACTATCCAAAGGGTGAATGGATATTTTACTATGTCGCCTCTTTTGGTGAAGATTGTGAAGTGCTATCTCCTGAAGAAGTTAGACTTGATGTGAAAACAAAGCTTCAAAATACTCTTAAAAACTATTTGTAATATGACATACTGTTGTCAGAGTAAGTGTCGTATAATAGCCTTATCAAATATATGGAGGTTATTAAAAATGAATTACGAAATCGTAAATTTAGAGCAAAAAATAGTTGTAGGTGTTAGTGCAATTACTAGTAACAGTGATCCTAAAATGAGTGCAGTTATCGGTGAACTTTGGGAAAAGTTATATCAAGGTGGAGTGAATGTTGCAATCAAAAATAAGATTAATGAGTACGCTATTGGGCTTTATTCGGACTACTCAAATGACCAATATTGTGTAACTGCTGGCAATGAGGTTTCAAAAGCAGAGAATGATGAACTGACTGTAAAAATTATTCCTGCAGGAAAATACGCAAAGTTTTCTGTACATGGACATATGGAAAAAGCAGTTGCCGAGGCTTGGGGAGAAATCTGGAAAATGGACTTGAATAGAAGCTTTACCGGAGATTTCGAGGAATATCTTAACAGTGATTGGGAGAATGCAGACATTGATATTTACATTGCATTAAAATAAAATCTTATTTAGTGGGTGTGAAAGGAGTGTGATAATATGAAGATTATAACGTTAACAAAGGATAATCTGGGAAAAGAGCATATCTGTTGTGCTATTTCAAACAATAAAGATTGCCAAGTAGCTTCTAAGAAGCAGTGGATTTCAGCGCGTTTTGATGATGGTCTTGTTTTTAAAAGATGCGATGTGCACGGAAAATGCTTTATAGAGTATATTCCAGCTGAAAAAGCATGGTCACCTATGGATGCTGATGGTTATATGTTTATCAACTGCCTTTGGGTATCAGGACAGTTCAAAGGTCAGGGAAATTCTAATCTGCTTTTAGAGGAATGTATCAAAGATAGCAAAGAAAAAGGCAAATTAGGAGTTGTTGTTCTTTCCTCAAAAAAGAAAATCCCTTTCCTTTCTGACCCTAAGTATTTAAAACACAAAGGATTTCTTCTTGCTGATATAGCACAACCATATTATGAACTTTTGTATTTGCCCTTTGAAGAAAATGCATCAAAACCACAGTTCAAATCTCATGTGAAAACACCACAAATTACCGAGCAAGGATTTGTTTTGTACTATACAAACCAATGCCCGTTTACAGTTAAATATGTTCCACTTATTGAAAATGTGGCAAAGCAAAAAAGAATTCCGTTCAAGAGTATCCTCTTTGAAACAACGGAGCAAGCACAAAATGCTCCTGCTCCGTTTACCACGTATAGTCTGTTTTACAATGGTAAATTTGTGACGAATGAAATACTGTCAGAAAAAAAGTTTGAAAAGATACTAACAGAAAAGGGTTTATAAGGAGACATTGATTATGGAATTTAAACTTGCGTTATTGGCGGTAAAAGATGTAGAGGTTTCCAAGAAATTTTATGGGGAATTATTTGACCAAGTGGTTGTTCTTGATTTGGGTAAAAATATAACTTTTAGTGGTGGATTTGCTATTCAAGAGGACTTTGCATGGCTAACGGATTTGCCTCCTAATTCTATTATACAAAAATCGAATAATATGGAATTATATTTTGAAGTTGAACATTTTGAAGCATTTATTGAAAAGCTAAATGCCTATGAAAATGTGCAGTATGTTTGTAAACCTATGAAGCATGACTGGCAACAACGAGTTGTGCGAATTTATGATCCCGATTATCATATTATTGAGATTGGAGAATCAATGGCGGTTATTGCAAGGCGGTATCTTGCAGAGGGGTTATCTGAGGAAGAAACTGCAAAAATCATTCAACACCCTTTGGAGTTTGTTAAGTTTTGCAAACAAAATTAGTGGAGGTGCATTATGGCTTCAAGTTTAGATTATGTCCAATATGTCTGCGACCAAATGAGTGGTGCAGGTGACGTCACATACAAGAAAATGTTTGGTGAGTATACCATCTATTGCAACAGTAAGGTTTTAGGTCTGATTTGTGATAATCAAGTCTTTATCAAGCCAACCACTGCTGGTGAAACTTTGATACCAAATGCAACAAAGGACTCGCCATATGATGGTGCAAAACTACACATTGTTTTGGAGGACTTGGATGACAGAGATTTTATAACAGGGTTTGTTATTGCGACTTGTGAAGAACTACCATTTCCAAAACCAAGAAAAAACAAGATTAGGGATTGCAAATTATTATAGGAGTGGTTTAATGCATTACCAAGAATATAAATCTATTCTTTCCCCTAAAAACGGGATGAATATATATCGAGGTTGCAGTCATGGATGCATTTATTGTGATAGTAGAAGTAGCTGTTACAATATGAAGCATGATTTTTGTGATGTTGAAATTAAGAAAAATGCACCCCAAATGCTTGAAGATGCATTAAAACGCAAACGGAAAAAATGTATGATTGGTACAGGTGCTATCCACATACGCTGTTTGTCTTCGAAGCTCCCATCGATATGCTATCCTACATCAGCCTGCGCTCTAAGAACTGGCAGAACGCAAGCTATGTAGCATTGAATGGAGTGTCGGAGCAGTCCATCTTCAAACTGCTGTAGCAGTATCCCCAGCTCGACCATGTTGTCCTCTGCCTCGACCATGATGCCGCAGGCATTGAAGCTGCCGAGCGTATCTACGATGTGTTAATGAACAAAGGATATTATACCGTGGGGCAGGCTCTTTCTGAAAACAAGGATTGGAATGAGGATTTAAAATCAAAGCATGGCGTGGTGCCGATCCCCGCTGAGGAACATCCACAGCTTCTGCTTCGTGATGAGTTGTGCGATGTAGTCAGCCATCGTGTGCATAAACTTTCCAGCGGCGACTGTTCCGCAAAGGCTATTTCAAATCTTCATGAACAGTGCAAATTCTATCTGCACTCCGGTCGATTTGATAAGGTAAATGAATGTCTGTTGGATATGGTCAGTCTTTCTGTGCTTGCTGCCGCAAAAGAATATAGGCAGATGGAACACTGCCGGGATTTATCTACTGTAGAGAGCAGGCTCAAGTATGGATTTAAAGCGCACCAGAACCGTGGCAAATTTCAAAACAAACTAAGCGACATCAGAACTGCTCTGGTGCCGCTTTTTTCATCTCCAAAGATTGAACTGGAAAGTGAAAAGCTGCAACGAGCAAAGAGCTTTGAAAAACTGGCGGCTGAAGCCTTAAAAGGACTAATCCTTGCAGAGCTTCACCAGCCTGCACAAACAGCAGAAGAAAAACAAATCAGCGGTCTTACTTTATCGTAGACTGCGGATCGGAGGCGAAAATGCAAGCATCACAAATAATCACTTTAATTGTAGTTGGGCTTGTAATGTTCAGTGTGATTGGTTTCATCTCACTGCTGGCTCACTACTACACCCTAAATGGAATCAAGTCCAAGACCGTTGGCGATGGGCAGCACGGTACCGCCCGTTTCGCCAGCGAGAACGAAATTAAAAAGACCTACGCCCATGTACCCTATGAACCGCAGAAATGGCGGCGTGGCGAAAATCTGCCCGCTTTGCAGGGGCTTGTGGTGGGCTGCAAGACGCAGGCAGGCTCGGTCACTGCTCTTGTGGACGATGGCGACATTCACTGCCTCATGATTGGTGCGGCGGGTGTCGGAAAGACCGCCAATTTCCTCTATCCCAATATTGAATATGCCTGTGCATCCGGCATGAGTTGGCTCTGCACCGACACCAAAGGTGATCTGTTCCGCAATTACGCAGGCATTGCAAAAGACCACTATGGTTACAAAATATCTGTGCTGGATCTCCGTAATCCAACCAGATCGGATGGCGACAACATCCTGCAACTGGTCAACCGCTATATGGATGCCTATATGAAAAACCCAGAGAACCTATCCCTGAAAGCAAAGGCTGAAAAATATGCAAAGATTACCGCCAAAACCATCATCACCAGCAGTGGCGAGGATGCCAGCAGCTATGGGCAAAACGCATTTTTCTACGATGCGGCTGAGGGTTTGATCACCTCAGTCATCCTGTTAATCGCTGAATACTGTCCATCGGAGAAGCGACACATCATTTCCGTTTTCAAGATGATACAGGATCTGTTGGCTCCGTCCCCGGTAAAGAATAAAAGTCAGTTTCAACTGCTGATGGATAAGCTGCCGCCTGACCATAAAGCAAGGTGGTTTGCAGGAGCAGCTCTCAACACCGCCGATCAAGCGATGGCCTCTGTGCTTTCCACAGCCATGTCGAGGCTCAATGCTTTTCTGGACTCGGAAATGGAGCAAATCCTGTGTTTTGACAGTTCACTGGATACAGAAACTTTTTGTAAAGAGAAATCCGCAATCTTCATTGTGTTGCCGGAGGAAGATAACACAAAATACTTTATGGTGTCACTGTTCTTGCAGCAACTCTACCGTGAAATGCTGACCGTAGCCGATGAGTACGGCGGCAAGCTGCCGAACCGTGTTATGATTTTCGCTGACGAGATCGGTACGATACCCAAAATCCAGTCGATGGAAATGATGTTCAGTGCCGGACGTTCTCGCCGGATCAGCATGGTGCCTATCATTCAATCCTTCGCCCAGCTTGAAAAGAATTATGGGCGTGAGGGTTCTGCCATCATCATCGACAACTGTCAGGATATTCTGTTCGGCGGCTTTGCACCTAATTCTGAAAGTGCCGATGTTCTCTCCAAGGCTCTTGGCAACAAGACTGTGATGTCCGGTTCTATCAGTAGAGGAAAAAATGATCCGAGTCAGAGCTTGCAAATGATGGCAAGACCACTAATGTCGCCAGACGAGCTGAAAACGCTGCCCAAGGGCAATTTTATCCTTGCCAAGACTGGCGGCTGTCCTATGCGAACCAAGCTGCCCCTGTTTCTAAAATGGGGTATTGTGTTTGAGAAGCAATATGAAGTGGAAGAACAATCAGCCCGTGCGGTTGCCTACGCCGACCGATTTGAGCTGGAGCAGGAAATCCTCCAGCGAAGCTGTGCCTATGAGGATGACTTTAACGAGGTGCCTGAGCCACCAATAGACACTGCGACAGGCGGTACGCTGCATACACCTGTGCCGGAGCATCATGGTGTGGCAGGATATAAACCGCCGCTTCGTACCGATTAGGAGGTGTTCGTCTATGGCTTATTTTACATCGCTTTATGCTGAGGAAATACCACATCGTGCAGTTGCTGTGTATATGTATTTAAAAGACCGGGCAAATCAGGATGGTACTTGTTACCCTGCCATCGCAACCATTGCCAAAAATCTGAAGCTATCCCGCCGAACCGTGCAGCGAGCCATCGCCGACCTTGAACAGACAGGCCATCTGGTCAAGGAGCAGCGGTGGCGAGAAAATGGCGGCAAGAGCAGCCTGCTGTTTACGGTAAAATAAAAAAACACATACTCTGCCGCCAAGGGAGCACTCTGCTTTCTTGGTGGCACATGGTATGTGACATTATGGCTCATGCAGTGAATAACCCACTCTAAGAATTTTATTTAACAACAGAGGAAAAGAAATAGTTTAGAGATAACAATGACCATCCTCGAAAAAAAGATGGTCATCTTACTTAGACTCCAGTAATGCTTTTATAGTTGCGGTGATGACCTTTAAATCACGTTCATCGCACTGAGAAAGCATCCGGCCTAACTGTTCTTTTTGGTTCTCTGTATATTCGTTCTCAGGGTAAAAAATGCTGCCTGCCGGAATGTTCAGCGCAAGGATGATTTTGCAAAGAACATCGAAGCTCGGTCTTTTGTTTTCATTTTTCAAAGCCATTATGTACCGACCTGTTACATCAGCACGCTCACCAAGCTCATCCTGTGTGAATCCGGTAGCCTGCCGTGCTTTTTTAATTGTCTGCCCAAGCTGTTTTAGAATATTCTCCACTCACAGTTCACCTCCAATACCATTTTACAGTACAGGTCAAGAAAGCGGAACGTTTTGTTAGTTCTTGTTTTATAAGAACAAAGCATAAAGTGCTTACACAATAATAATTAAAATTGACATTTAATTATTATTGTGCTACAATATGAATGAATAATAAATTATTCATTCATAGGATGGAGGTTAGAGAAATGGAAGATAAAAAAGCTGATATTTTTAATTGCGGAAAAGAGTTATTTAGTTCCAAGGCATTTAAAGATACAAATGTTTGCGATATTACAAAAATGGCTGGAATGGCGGTAGGTACATTTTATAATTATTACTCATCAAAAGAGAAGCTTTTTATTGAAATTTATTTAAAAGAAAATGAGGAACTAAAAAGAAGCATCATGGAATCGATTGACTTGGATGGTGATCCCGTAAAAGTGGTTAAAGAAGCAATTACGTTAAACCTAAAAGGTATGAATTCTAACCCGATATTAAAGGAATGGTATAACAGAGATCTTTTTAGTAAGTTGGAGAAAGAATTTTATCAAGAAGGAGGAATAGTGGGAATCTATGAATTGATGAATAGTAGTACAGCAGAATTAATTAAAAAATGGAAATCAGAAAGGAAAATTAGGAACGATTTGGATGATGAGTTTATACTTAGTCTATTTAATTCAGTACCTTATATTGAGATCCATAAGGAGGAAATTGGTATTTGCCATTTCCCGCAGATTATTGATTACCTAGTGGAGTTTATAATGAAAGGGCTGACAGATTTTCCAAAATAGAAGGAAAAGTCAGGTAATTTTTTATCCGCTGGTGAATGAATACTAAAATGTTCATTCAATACCAGTTGAAAAATGAAGTAAAGTGAGGAGATTTATTTGAAAGAAAACAATGGTTATAACACGCAATTAAACAATTCTATCAATGCCTTTTTAAACAATGCTTTAAAGGTAATTTGTAGAAATCCAGCAATGACAAAGTTTTTACTCAAAACCATCTTTTGGCAGAAAAAAGCTGCTCAGAAGAGAATGGAATATGAGAAACAAGGCATACAGGTTCCCCCTTATATGATTATAAGCATTACAAATCGGTGTAATCTTCAATGCAAAGGTTGTTATTCTAAGGCACAGCATAGATCAATTGAAAAAGAAATAAGTAATGAAAAGTTAAGGTCAGTGATTACACAAGCAAAAGACCTAGGGATTTCCTTTGTTTTACTTGCTGGAGGCGAGCCGCTTATGAGACCCGACATTCTTGACATTACAAATGATCTGCCGGAAGTAATATTTCCCCTTTTTACAAATGGGTTACTTATTACGGATAGTATCATTACCAAGTTACAAAATCAGAAAAACGTAATTCCTGTCATAAGCATGGAGGGATTTGAAATCGATACGGACAGCAGGAGAGGAATCGGAGTTTATGACAGCATACAGAAAGCTTTGGAGAAATTTATAAATTATGGCATCTTTTACGGTCTCTCATTTACTGTTACAAGAACAAATTTTGAGACAATAACAAGTGAATCTTTTATAAAGGATCTTATGGAATCAGGTTGCCAGTTATTTTTCTTTGTAGAGTATGTTCCAGTTCAGGAAGAAACTGAAAATATTATAATTACACAACAACAAAGAACAGAACTTGCTGTTATTCTAGACTCTTTCAGGGAAAAGTTTTCAGGTTTATTTATAAGTTTTCCAGGAGATGAAGAGGCATTTGGAGGTTGTCTTTCCTCAGGAAGGGGGTTCATCCATGTCAGTGCTGAGGGTGACTTAGAACCGTGTCCTTTTGCGCCTTATTCGGATATGAATTTAAAAGATTTATCATTAAAAGAGGGATTGCAGTCCAAATTATTAAGTGAAATCCGTCAGAACCATGCAGAGTTGACTGAAACAAAAGGTGGGTGTGCACTATGGGAT
>JBAQWI010000436.1:0-2720 GCA_049298835.1 Oscillospiraceae bacterium | reverse complement strand
GGTGTTGATGGCGATGAGGACCCACCTGTTCCCATATCGAACACAGAAGTTAAGCTCATTTGCGTCGAAAATACTTGGCTGGCGACGGCCTGGGAAGATAGAAGGATGCCGTCACTTAATTAACATTGCGTTGTTTCTTTTAGGAACAACGCATTAGTTAAATCTAAAGTAATTTATCTTGACAAAGTTAAGGTAATTGCATATACTAGTAGAAGTAATAGCAATGCTCCGACCTTAAGTCCATTAGGGCGAGAGTTGCGGTGCACATAATGTTAATGCACCAATAGCTCAGCTGGTAGACATGATTTACTTAGCGAAGAATGAGCTTAGAAAATCAGTCAATCCATTTATGTGACTGATGAATGAAAAATGGTTGCATGACACGTAAAATTGATTATGCACCAATAGCTCAGCTGGTAGAGCAACTGACTCTTAATCAGTAGGCCCAGGGTTCGAGTCCCTGTTGGTGCACCATTAAGCTGTTGTATACTCATATATTTTAATATTCCTCAATAGCTCAGCTGGTACACATATTTTCTTTAGTGAGGAACGAGCTTAGAAAAATAGCGAATCCATTACGCTTATTACATTTTTAATTGACACTTGCAAGATAGCTAAAATTATATAATCCCCAATAGCTCAGCTGGTAGAGCATGCGACTGTTAATCGCAGGGTCGTTGGTTCAAGTCCAACTTGGGGAGCCACTTTTTTAAAGCAATTCACTAAATTCGCTCCAAATGGGGGTGGATTTAGTGTATTGTTCTATAATAAAAAAAAAGTTTATAGACGTAATGATTATTGTAGCTTCCTTATTTAAACAAGATATAGGAGTGATTTTATGTCATATAATTATCCAAGGTGTACATCCTTTAAGTGTAATATTAACGTTAGCCCTAAATTTAAGTCTATAATCAGGCCTAAGGTTAATGCTTTCGTTGGCACAAAGGTGAAAAAAACTAATAACAAGCAAAAAAATTATACCAAATGCTTGAATGAAAAACGACTAAATTTGCAAAGTAGTTGCATATTTCATTTAAAATCAGATAAAACAAATAGCATTTGTTCTTGTGTTTCTAGAAAAATGCGCTTAACGCTTGACGGTGCAAAATCCGAAAGTGTTGATAAATGTAAAAGACCCGAGAAATGCACATATATGCAAACATCGAATACTTCCATATTACAACGGCATAAGAATAAAAAAGATATTGCGATAGAACGAACACTTATCAGGGCTAGTTGTCCATATTTTATGGCGCAGGGATGTGCCTGTGTGAATGAGAATTCAGGTTACTACATATGTGTAAAACCTGAAAAATGCAAACATACATCAGATAACAATCCGACAAGCCCACTCGTTTGAATAGACTCGCCGCATTATTATAAAACCTCTTTCGAGGTAAAATTACTTTGCTGTTGTAGTTTCAACATCTTTGTTTGGTTGTTAACAAAAAGTATTCCGCTCAAAGCGAAAAAGTTATGCAGGTATTTACAGGTCATAACCACAGATTACGTATATCCATGCTTGCGGTTTGTTCTCCTTTAATGCAATACACCACCACAGCGTATTTTTCCCTGACTGCTTTTCACAGTCATTGTGCGTTAGACGGCTCATCACCCCCCTGAACAAAGCTTATAGCAATGTTGAAACATATATGGCGGTAAGCTCTTGGTAATCTGACACGAGTATTTAAGGTCTAGCTTAAATATTGGTCTTGGCTTATCGGTTTTGCTTGTCAAGGTACAAGATGTATCTCAACCGATTGTCAAGATACTGAGTAGAGTATTATATTATCGTGTTTTCACGGTAATAGCAAAGTGAAAAGCTTCCAGACAGTGCTACCAACACGTAATCTGAAAGCTTGACAAAAATATATTTGATGTGCTAATATAGCAACAGAAATGTACTCTCATAAGTCTTCAGGTGTTAGAGCATCTGAAAGGCGCATGCTGGTTGACTGTTGTTAGCAGTTAGCCAGCTGTGAGGGTTATTTTTCTACCCTCTATTTGGCATTGTACCATTACTTGGGATATATTGCAAGACTTATTTACAAATTTAATCAAAAAACCAAAAGGTGCGACTTGAAGTCGCACCTTTTTTGCGTTTAAAAATAATCAATCTTTCTATATAGGATAACATTTCTATTGATATTTTACTAAACTTGATATATAATTAAAAGAACAAATGTTCTGTTGTTGTGGGGGTGATATTATGGATAGAGTTATTTTGCATAGCGATATGAACAATTTTTACGCTTCAGTTGAGTGTCTTTACAATCCTGCAATCAGAGGCAAGCCAGTAGCTGTTTGTGGAGATGCTGAGCAAAGGCATGGCATTGTTCTAGCTAAGAACTATGAGGCTAAAAAATACGGAATACAAACGGGTGATGCCATATGGAAAGCTAAACAGAAATGTCCTGATATTATCCTAGTACCACCAAATTTTGATAGATATATGCGTTATTCCAAAATGGCTAAACAAATATATAGTGAGTACAGTGACCAGGTGGAAAGTTTTGGGTTGGATGAATGTTGGATTGACGTTACAGGTAGCATAAACCTGTTCGGTAGCGGAAAGACAATTGCTGATGAAATGCGAAATAGAATAAAGAATGAGATGGGTGTAACTGCTTCGGTTGGAGTTAGCTTTAATAAAATATTTGCAAAACTTGGTAGCGATATGAAGAAGCCTGATGCAACCACCGTAATCACAAAGGAAGGCT
>JBAQWI010000435.1:0-1962 GCA_049298835.1 Oscillospiraceae bacterium | reverse complement strand
GTCGTGTTCAATATTCTGAAGAAATTAAAATCTAACTCGGCTGCAGGTCCGGATAGAATTCCAAATATATTTTATAAATCTGTGGCCAAGACAATATCATGCCCATTATCTATTTTGTTTCGGTCGTTCATTGACCTTCATGATGTCCCAACTAGTGGAAACATTCAATCATTATCCCTAAATTTAAAAAAGGAAACGCATCAGACCCAGCCAACTATAGACCCATTGCACTCACCTGTGCTATTTGCAAAATTTTAGAATCCATAATTACTTCTGAGTTACTCTCTTTTCTGTTAAGTCACAATCTCTTATCCAAAAGTCAACATGGTTTCTTAAAGCGCCATTCCACCTCTACAAATTTGCTCGAAACACTAAATGATTGGACAATTTCCGTGTCCAACCACAAGTCTGTCATAGCTGCCTATATAGATTTCAGTCGAGCCTTTGACGTCCTTTCACATTCTAAAATCATGCACAAGTTAGTCAGTTACGGCGTTACAGGCAATTTACTTTTTTGGATTCAAGCTTTCCTTTCCTATCGCTTCCAGCAAGTTAGAATTAATCAATCGCTATCATCCCCTCTTCCTGTTCTTAGTGGAGTCCCACAGGGCAGTGTTCTTGGCCCTTTACTTTTTCTCATCTATATCAATGACATTGCCGATACTTTCAGCTCTTCGGTAACTGTAAAATTATTTGCCGACGATATTAAAATGTACACTGACTTCTCGATGCCAACAATAGGCACAAATTTTCAATCACATCTCAACAAAATTCTAGATTGGACAATTCTATGGCAAATTAACATATCTTATTCCAAGTGCACAATTTTTAACTTGGGCACAAAAGATTTCACAACCACATTAAGTCTGTCTGATCATAACCTTTCTAGCTCTGCTTCAGTTAAGGACTTGGGCGTACTTTTTGATTCTGCACTTTCATTTAATGGCCATATTAATGAGATTGTCAGTCGCGCCAATCAGCGCGCATCTCTTATTATCCGCAGCTTTCTTTCACGTAACACACAATCTTATCAAAGCCTTCATAGCATATGTTCGGCCACTTCTCGAATATACCTCAACGGTTTGGTCACCTTCACTTATCTATCAAATTAATCTCATTGAGAGCGTTCAGCGAAAATTTACTAAAAAATTACCTGGACTGAAAAATGTATCTTATCATGAACGTCTTAGAAAACTCAACCTTCAATCTTTGGAACATAGGAGACTCATAGCTGATCTCACAATGGTTTTTAATATTGTTCAGGGCTTCTCCTCTTTATCTTTCAGCGATTTCTTTTCATTTACTTCTAACCCTTCTTCTCGGGGTCATTCATTGCGTTTATCTATTCCGTTAATTAAGACCAACAAAAGAAAATTTTTCTTCTCTAGTAGAGTCATACTCCCTTGGAACTCCCTTACAAATAATATTGTTACGTCACCATCAGCACACTCCTTCAAAAAACAACTATATAAACATGACCTCTCTAAATATTTAATCTTTCCCTCAGTCATGCCATAATTTGCTTATTCATATTAATTCTTTTTTTTATTGTTTTCATCTTCATTTCATCATTGCAGTGTAAATAGTTTTAGTTTTCATGTTAATTTGATGCTTAATTCTGTATTGTTAGTAATGTTTTTAAAATGTTTTTAGAACTTTTGTTTATTAATTTTGTATAACTTTAATGTTTATTAATGTACAATTACAGGGCCATAGTAAGTGACTCCCACAGCCCTAATGTGTCCCTCCAACTGCATATTAACCATCATATTATTAGAGACTTTTAATTATTCATGTTGCATGATTATGAACTAAAATAAATGCATGTTGGAAAATAAATAAATAAATAAAAATAAAATATATATTTATATATAATGAAGATCCTTATATATATTTATATATAATGAAGATCCTTATATATAGCCCTATCCTCAAATCAACTGACTTTTCCAAACAAGAAAC
>JBAQWI010000434.1:0-6249 GCA_049298835.1 Oscillospiraceae bacterium | reverse complement strand
GGTGTTGATGGCGATGAGGACCCACCTGTTCCCATATCGAACACAGAAGTTAAGCTCATTTGCGTCGAAAATACTTGGCTGGCGACGGCCTGGGAAGATAGAAGGATGCCGTCACTTAATTAACATTTAAAGCTCTGTTTATCAGAGCTTTAAATATTTAGTTTTATTATCTTAAATTTGTTAAACTTGTTGACTTTAAGATAATTTTTGCATATAATTATATATGTAATTTGTATTCTTGCATCCAGATTATCTAGCCCTTTGGGGTATAATCTGGGCCTTTAGCTCAGTTGGTTAGAGCAACCGGCTCATAACCGGTAGGTCTAGGGTTCGAGTCCCTGAAGGCCCACCATCTAAATTGTTGCATAGTTGCATTAAAAACGTAGGGGTTTAGCTCAGTTGGTAGAGCAGCGGTCTCCAAAACCGCGTGCCAAAGGTTCGAGCCCTTTAACCCCTGCCATTTTGGCCCGCTAGCTCAGTTGGTTAGAGCGCTAGCCTGTCACGCTAGAGGTCGTCGGTTCGAGCCCGATGCGGGTCGCCAAATAAAAGTATCGCTTATAGGCGGTACTTTTGTTCTATGCTGATATGGCTCAGGCGGCAGAGCACGTCCTTGGTAAGGACGAGGTCACCAGTTCGAGTCTGGTTATCAGCTCCATACATAAACCCTTCTAAATGCCCATTGTTGCGGTGTTTATAGGGGTTTTATTTTTTTGTCTAAAAAACATAGTTGGGTGTAACATACTTGCAAAAGGGTGCAAATGTTCGTATAATGTTCGTAGTATTCTAAAATAAAAAACGTTAATCATACTTTAACGCTTTACGCATGATTTCAATATTGTCATGCACGTATAGATTAGATGTTATGTTTAAATCAGCGTGCCCCATTATTTTTTGTATCGTTCTAAGGTCGACACCTTTGTTATATAGAGATGTACCATAAGAGTGACGTAATTCATGCGGAGATAGTTTCTTTAGTATTTCATCTTCCGTAGAGCACTGTTTTACAATTTTGTCCATTAATGGCTTATAGGCACGTCTACTCCAGTTTGTTGGGAGGTACATGTTTCCGAATTTAAAATGAACAACATAATCACAATCAAATTCTATAGTTTTATCATTCTTCTTATATTTAATATGCCTATCTACTGATAATAAAATTCCTTTTAACTCATCATCGAATATTATTGTTCTGTTTCCTGCTTTAGTTTTAGGCTCACCAACTGTAGGGATACCAGAAGTATCTTTCAAAGCTTTGTTGATGGATATAGTTTTATTATCAAAGTCGATATCACTCCAAAGTAAAGCTAGCATTTCGCCTCGTCTTAATCCTGTTTTTAAAAGAATGGCGACATCTTTACTTATATCGTGTTCTTTTATATACTTAATTATTTTTGTTTGCTCGTCATCGCTATATACGTTTTTTTCTTTTACTTTTGTATATGTCGGCAACTTAACACCGCGAGCAGGGTTCTTATAGCACAAATCATTATCAATCGCAGTTTCAAATATTCCATTAAGCAAGTTTCTTAGTTTAACTTTAACAGAAGAAGAAAGTTTGAGGTGACTATCAAAAAAGGTCTGTACATCAATCGGTCTAATATTGTTTATATTAGCCTTTTTAAAATATGGCAAGATATATTTTTTCAAGTGTTGTTCCATTGCTTTATAGGTAGACAACTGCACTTTGTCTTTTTTATAAGTATTCAGCCATTTTTTGGACCATTCTCCAAATGTATAATTCTTTTTAATGAATGTGTCATTCGTAGCTTCAGCAATTTTTTGTTGCAAAATATATTCGTCAGCTTTTTTCTTTGCGTCAAGTTTAGATGTACCATAAAAAGACTTCTGTATTCGTTTGCCCTCAAACGTTTTGCCTATAGTAGCCTTGAAAACAAAAGTAGAGGATATTGGTGAAAAACAGATTGATGTAAAAACAGTTGTTGAGGAGGTAAAACAACATGAGTAAAATATTAAGAATTGCAATTTATGCGGCACATGGCGAGGGCAAAGGTGGCGGATATGATCCAGGTGCAATTAATATCAGATTAGGGTTGCAGGAGCACAAAATCTCGGTAAACCTTTGCAAGTATACTCGTGATGAGCTGGCTGGTTACGAGTGTGAGGTATCTGTATTTAATTTAGATGCCTCAATGTCACTGCTAGAGATTATCGCTCATGCAAACAAAAACAAGTTTGATGTTATTTTAGCACCACATCTTAATGCACATACTGATGTGGCATATGGAACAGAGTCCTATTATTATCCAGGAGATAAAAGGGGCAAGCTTATTGCTGATTGTATCTGCAAAGAGTTATCAAGTGCCCTGGGTATTCCTCAACGTAGTAACGGTATTGACGATGGTGGCGATAAAGCTAGTGCATATTATGGCTTTATCAGGCAGACAAAAGCTACTGCTATTTTGCTAGAAACTTGCTTTATCACAACTGACAGCGAGGCACGCAAGGTGGACGAGGCTAACGAGCAAAAATCCACAGGACAGGCAATTGCTAGGGGTATCGTTAAGGCTTTAGGGCTAAAGCAAAAGGCAGTTGCAACTAAACCAGCACAACCACAAAAGTGGGGCAAATGGTGTATCGGCAACTTCAACGAGCAGACCAAAGACAGGGCAGACGTTAAGGTACATTTGGATGCCCTGCGTAAGATTGGTTATGGCGTTTGGTACGAGTAGATAAAATAGAATAGAATAGATAATATAAAAAACCTCACAAATTTTTGTGAGGTTTTTTTGCGTTTGTGGAAGTATTTTGTAATATTTGTTGATATTATAAACAGTATGGTGTAAAATGTATTTTATTTGGATATATTTATAATAAAAAAGTGTAATATTTTTTAAATTTAGTTTTACATTTATAAAATGCAATTAATAATTTTCATTTTAGAACCTTTTACAAAACACTAAATTATATCTTTAGACATTTAATACAAACAAAAGCTGTTATAAAATAATAAAGGGGTTTTGGTATGATATCAAGTGAATTATTTAAATCTATTTTTTCAGGGAAAGCGGTATTATTCCTTGGGGCTGGGGCTTCAAAATCATCTAATGGTCCAATTGGGACAGAGCTTGCCGATTATTTATCGCAAGAATTGGGCATAGAAGGAGACACTTCAGATTTGTCTATCTTTAGTCAATCTGTACTAAAAAAATGCCAAAGTACTAGAAAAGAAATAGAGGATTGTATTAGCAGAAGATTAAAAAATCTTGAGCCGTCTCAAGGCTATTTAGACATGGCACATTTACCTTGGAAAAGCATTTACTCTGTAAATTATGATAATCTTGTTGAGCAGGCATACAAAAATTCAAAGAGTCGATATGAATTAAAAATCATCAATAAAAACAATTTATTTGAAGAGAAAGACAATGATCAAATTAAATTCTTTAAATTGCACGGCTCAATAACAGATGTATATTCCGAGTTTAAACCTTTGATTTTAACATATGATGATCTAATTAGTAAAGAGTCATTTAGGAGTGATATGTTAAAAATACTTACCGCCTCATTGCACGACACAATAATTTTTATAGGTTACAGCTTTTCCGACGGGGTAATTGAAGATATCTTAAAAGAATTTAAGAATAGTCATAATTATGAAAGCATTAAACAAAAATATCTTGTTGCACCCAGTCCGTCAAAAAGAGATATACAAAAATTTGAAACTCTTTATGAATGCATATCTATTGATATGCAAGCGGATGATTTTTTTAAACAAATTAGAAATAAATTTGAAAGTAATTATAAAGCTCAACTTGAATCATTTGGTAAGTCACTGTCGATTTTCAACGGAGAAAATCAAGTGAACTTTCCAGCCTCTGTAAAATCAGCAATTGAATATAATTTTGATTACTATGAAGATGGCAAAACATATCCCAATGATGCCAATTATTTTTATCGATGTGGAACACCTAGCTGGGGAAACATCACAAATCACTTGGATGTCAATAGAAATATATCACTTACAGTTGATGATCATACGGAAAAACTTAACAGCGATGAAATCCCGGAATTAATTTATGATAATTTAACTACCAGTACAACTAAAATTTATAAGATTACTGGACCTATAGCCGTAGGGAAAAGTACATTATGCTATAAGATAGCGTATGAATTGCACCAAAAAGGGGTGCTATCTCTTTTTACTAATAGTACAGAATCTGTTAGGAAGAATTTGTTGGTTGAAATCTATGATAATTTTAAAAAGCCATTTATCATTTTTATTGACGATGCAATAAACTATGTCTCAAAGATTTCCCAACTATTAAACGAATGCACAATAAATAATATTCCAGTAACTTTTATTTTAGCGGTCAGAGAAAATGATTGGGAGTGGTTACTTGATAAGCAATTAAAGAACAGACTTAGCAAGGACATCATAACGATAAGAGTGGAAGATGATTTGAGCAATCAACAAAGCAAGGAACTAGCTGATAAATTAATCAAGAACATGGTTTTTATTGAAACTCCAGAATTTACACAAAAAGACTTGATCGTTGAGTTTTCTAAAACGAAAAATCTTGTGGCTTCTTTAATGAACTCTATCGATAAAACGGATTTTCAAAAAAAGATTATTCAGGATTTTGACAGGTTATCGCCAAAGACACAAAATGCTTACGCAATGATAAGCTTAGTAAATAGATTATGCTTGCCATTTAAATGGGAACTATTGCAAAGGAGTTTGGAATCTCGGTATTCAATTACCTGGGAAGACTTTATTAATTCGGTAGTTAGAATAGAGGCCAAAGATAGCGTAATAGAGGGTGGTTCTGAAGAAAATCTTTTTTATACTTGTAGACATAATTATATAGCAATGTTGATATCTAATATATTCTATAATCAAAATACAGATGCAGAAATTGAAGAATATAAAGTTATAATTAGAAGTGTTAATAAAATGACTATTGAAGAGATCTTCATCGGAAAAATGCTTAAATATATTGTTGACCATAAGGAAGAACTAAGATACAGTCATAAACAAGTCGTTGAATTATTTAATTGTGCGTTATTAGCATTTTCAAGTCCATATTATTTGTTGCATATTAAAGGTGAATATTTAATGGAAGGGGGAAAAGATTATGACGAAGCAATAAAATGTTTTGATAAATGCATTAGAGATAACGACAATAGAGAATATGCTTTGCATTCTTGTGCAAAGGCTCATTTTCATATTTCTCTACAGCCCAATATAGGCGATAGATTAAGCCAATTTGAATTTAATAACGCAATCAGTTTACTAAAAGAGGGAACTAATCTGTATCCCCAAAATAATTTCTACTACAAATTTTATTTTCAAATAGTTTTTGGACAACTACAAAAAGTGTTTTGTAGCACTTTAGTTGACGAAGCTAATGGAATATATACAAAATATAAAAATAATAGCACTTCAGAACTAGAAATCGAAAGTCTGTACATTCAAATAAACAAAATCGATACAGCCGAGAGGTGTGCTATCTAACAAGAGAAATAATTGGTACAAACTTATTGTCAGACAAAGCGAAACATTATTTGAATGAGGACTATTTCTATGCACTAAGAAATATGGCGATTGAATAAAAAAACAAAAAAGAAGTTAACATAATTAAGTTTTGTAGTATTCTAAGTGATTTTAATAGCCAATCTTTTAAAACATTTAAGGCGGTTTCCAATTTAAGAAGTTAACCCATATAATATATGATTGCAAAATACAGTGCTTTATTGTTACAAGTTATAATTCAATATTGAAATGTGGTATTAATATGGAATCTGATGATAATATAGATTTTTAAAAAAATTTTATTGGTGTTAATTGGTTAAAATTAAAATTTGATAAAATAAAATCAATATTTCCTTTAAAAGGACTAGGAACTCATTTTGAAACATATCACCCATATGTTAATTATATGTATGAGCTAAAATCTATATTATTTAGAGCAGATATTGAGAAAAGAGAAGATATGATATGATATCGAGACGATATCGCTACATATTAAACAATGCAGGAGTTTTACTAAGATACAATTTTGATGAGATAATAGATAAAAATGATGCGCAGCAGAAATTAAGACATCCTACACAGTTTTACGATTTTATTTGGAAACTTGAGGTACGCACAATGCTGTCGCTAAATGGAGACAATGTAGCATTTAATGACCCCAAGAGTAATAACACTAATGATATTACTGCTTTTATAGATAATCGCCCTTTGGCTATTGAATGTAAAAATAAGATTTTGGATAATGATAAGTACAATAC
>JBAQWI010000433.1:0-3298 GCA_049298835.1 Oscillospiraceae bacterium | reverse complement strand
AAATTGTGCCTTCAACCTTGTTAGCAGAAATAGGGTTGATACGGTCAAGTACTACCACACGTTTGCCTGCCTTTTTGCAATCTTCCATTGCGTAAGCAAGCGTGTAAAGATAGGTATAAAACCTAGCACCAACGTCTTGAATATCAAAGACAATGATGTCAATTGTATCTAAGATTTCGATCTTCATGTGTGGGGAAGAACCATACAGACTGTAAACAGGGAGGTTGGTTTTACTATCTGTATAAGTTTCAACATGATCACCAGCCTGCAAGTCGCCACGCACACCATGTTCTGGGGAAAACATACAAACCAAATTATAGTTTTCATTAAGAATATCAATTGTTGATTTGAATTTTTTATCTAATCCTGTAGGGTTAGTGATAAGTCCAATTCTTGCGCCTTTTAGTAGCGCGTCTTGAGATTTTATATTGTCGATTCCGCAATTTAACATAGTAGTATATCCCCTTTATTATATAGTTTCTAAAGTAGTTTCAACTTTTTTTAATAGTTCTTAAATCTTAACGTTATTTATACAAAATTTTGTGGAAGAATTAATCTTATTACGGATGAATTTTAATGTATTGTCTACAGCAATCCCCCTAGTGTATTATATATATAATACGAGTGTTTGAGTAACCCTTATAGTGGGCTATCAATTGACCATTTTAGTATAATATAACGAGCAACCTTATGCAAGTTTAAATTGTATCTTAGTTAGATCTATGGTAAAATAGTGACAAAGAAATTATTTTAAAACTAGTATTCTTGCAGGCTAAAGAAGTATTCTTGACTGTAAAGAAAAAATAAATGAGGTGCAATGATGAATGATATAAATTATATAACCAATCAGCTTCAAAAGCTTGTTGCGATTAATTCCCCATCAGGATTTACAAAAGAAGTAAGCGAGTATGTAATTTTGGAGCTAAGCAAAATGGGATATACACCAGAGCTAACGAAAAAGGGCGGAGTTCTCTGTGACTTAGGTGGAAAAGATAGTGAAAACGCTTTGCTTATGACTGCCCACGTCGATACTTTAGGTGGTATGATAAAAGAAATTAAATCAAACGGCAGACTTCGTATTTCACCAGTTGGAGGACTACAAGCACAAAATACCGAGGCGGAAAACTGCACAATTGTGACACGATTTGACGGTAGCTATAGTGGAACGTTGCAAATGGACAGCCCATCTGTTCATGTAAATAAGGACTATGCAAAACAAGAGCGCACGTTTGACACTATGGAGATTGTCATTGACGAGAATGTTGTTTCCAAAGAAGAAACTGCAAAACTAGGCATCAGTGTTGGCGATTATGTGTGCTTTGATCCTCGCATAGTGGTGACCGAAAGTGGATACATTAAAAGTAGGTTTTTAGACGATAAGTTAAGTGTTGCAATTTTACTCCAATATGCAAAATACCTAAAAGATAAAGCTGTCACTCCCGACCGTAGAATATATCTTCACATTACGGTGTTTGAAGAGGTAGGACATGGAGGTGCGGCTTCTATTCCAGAGGGCGTCACAGAAATTCTAGGGGTGGATATGGGCTGCGTTGGTGATTATCTGCAATGTAACGAGCGAATGGTGTCAATCTGTGCAAAGGATAGTCACAGCCCGTCTAACTACGAAGTGACCACTGCTCTGATTAAGGCGGCAAAAGAAAACAATATTGACTATGCGGTAGATGTTTACCCATTCTACGGCTCGGATGCAGACGTTGCACTTACTGCTGGATATGACATTAAACATTGTCTAATCGGACCAGGAGTTTATGCATCACATGGCTATGAGCGCTCCCATAAAAGTGGCGTGAAAAATACCTTTGAACTAATAAAGGCTTATGTAGGATAATCAATTTTACTTAAAAAATAAACGCAATTTTATAACTTTATAAGGGGATTTGAGTATGCAAGGCGAAAAGCTAAAAGAGTTTGGGTGGTTAACCCTTGGAACTACGCTTATGTCGGTAGGAATCTATTTTTTTAAATTTCCAAACAATTTTTCCACAGGTGGAGTCAGTGGTATTGCAGTAATTTTGGGCAAAATAATGAATAGCATCACACCTGGTGCATTGGTTTTTATCATGAATATGGTGTTGTTGGGGTTGGGATTCTTAATCTTCGGTAAAAAGTTTGGCATTAAAACTGGCTATGCGAGTGTCCTTATGTCAGTTCAAATTTGGGTGTTAGAGTGGTTAATGCCAATGAAAACGCCTTTTACAAATCAGCCGTTGCTAGAGCTAACGTTTGCAATTATGTTACCTGCATTCGGTGCCGCAATACTGTTTAATATGGATGCATCCTCAGGCGGTACAGATGTTATTGCAATGATTTTGAAGAAATATTCAAACATAGACATTGGCAGAGCATTGCTTTTTAGTGATTCAATTATTGTACTTGCTTGCTTTTTTGTATTTGGTATGCAAACAGGGTTGTTTTCGCTCCTTGGGTTATCGGCAAAGGCACTTGTGGTAGACAGTGTCATTGAGAGTATAAATCTCTGCAAATACTTCACAATAATAACCACCAAACCTCATGAGGTTTGCGACTATATTGTAAATGAGCTCAAACGTGGAGCTACAAAAATTGAAGCACAAGGTGCTTTTACAGAGCAGGAAAAAACGATTGTAATGACCGTGGTAAGGCGTGCACAGGGAATAAGATTGCAAAGACAGATTAAAGAAATTGATGACAAAGCATTTGTGCTCATAACAAATACAAGTGAAATCATCGGAAAAGGCTTCAGAGGAACAACATAGTGAAGAGTGGAGAATAAATTGTGCTTAAATTCATGAAAGAAAAAGAAAGTTTGTGGGAGTATCTAAAGAAAACCACAAAGCCAATCTACATGTACGGAATGGGAGATGGTGCACTAAAAATAATTGCTGTGCTTGAACTGTTAAATATAAAGCTTGCGGGAATTTATGCAAGCGATGAGTTTGTGCGGGGGCATAGCTTTTATGGCTTTTTGGTCAAGCGACTTGACGAGGTAAAAGCTGAAGCTGGTGAATTTATCACTCTGATGGCATTTGCAACACAACGAGAGCCCCTGCTTTCTCAAATATATCAGATGTCAGAGGAATTAGAACTTTATGCTCCAGATGTGCCTGTTGTGAAAACAGATGATGAGCTTTTTGACATTGACTATATTAAAAAACACGAAAGTGAGTTTAATTTTGTTTACAGTAATCTTGCAGACGAGCTTTCTAGGAAAGTATTACTTAATGTCCTCGATTTCAAAGTTTCAGGAAAAATTAGCTATCTTAAAGATTGTTCAACTGAAATTGACGAGGTGTACAAC
>JBAQWI010000432.1:0-1514 GCA_049298835.1 Oscillospiraceae bacterium | reverse complement strand
CTCAAAAACTTGGTATATGATGATTGCAAAAAAAAGAGAGCCTGACTTCTAATTAAACTTAAAATTAAAAAATATTGAAATTAGTAAAGCAGAAAATCACAAACATTTAGGAATTATTTTAAATAGTAATTTCACATGGGGTGATCATAATAATTATATTTGTCGAAAGGTGTAAAAAAAATTAGGCCTACTTTACAAAAATAGAAAAAATGTTACTCGATCAATTTTAATAAAACTTTTCAACACATCAGTTGTCCCAATTATTGAATATGGGTCAATACTTTATGACAGCATGACATTATCTGAATCTAGCAAAATTTAGAAACTACTGAGAAGGGGGGGCATTGATTTGCACTGGTGCTATAGCCAGAACAGAAACTTCTAAACTGCTGTTAGATTTAGGATGGTCATCCCTCAAAACTCGTCGTTTAAAGGCAAAGTTGTTGTTGTTTTATAAAGTGACGCATAATATAGCTCCAAGTTATTTAATTGAAGATTTTGTTTCCTTAAATTATAACTTTCCTAAGCGCCAGTCTCATTCAACGATAAATTTTGAAATTTATCCTCCTTTTTGCAGAACGTTGAAATATAAATCCTCTTTTTTCCAATCATCTATATCTTTGTGGAACAGTTTATCACCTTTGATTAGGATTCAAGACTCAATTGGCAAATTCAAAAAATATTTAAACTCCAAATTTATGATAGATCTGGGTTTCTTTGACTATAATCTATTTTCAGAACCATTTTCCAAATTTTTACCCAGTTCAGGTTGGGACTTTGTTCTCTCTAAAACGAACGTTTTACATATAATCTCACAGAAAATCCATTTTGCCAATTTTGTCTTGACAAGATCGAATCGATTGAGCATTTTTTAATAGAGTGTCCGAAATATTTGACTGCTCGAAATGAATATTTTGATAAATTGAAACTTTATATACCATGCTTTGATCTATACGATACTAAACAGTTAGTAGATATATGCCTAAAAGGATGTGTTGATCTAGATTTTGATTCAAATTATAATATTTTGTTATGTTCAGTTAAGTTTATAGAAAAATCAAAGAGATTTGTCATTGCCTAGATATTTCTTATTAATATGAACTTTAATTTGCCTCAGATATTTGCCTAGATATTGCCTAGATATTTCTTATTTTTATGAACTTTAATTTGCTTATTCATGTTAGTGCATATGTATATATATTTTTTGTTTTAGTTGCGTTGTTGTAGTCATAGTGTGCTGCATTATGGTCTTCGGGCCGCGTGGAGCAGTTTATGTTTAAATAAAAAAAAATAAAAAAAAGACCAAAATTAATCTATATTTAATGCAACTAATAAAAACATCTAAACAAATTAAATCACATTGTGAAATAGTCAATAAATTTTGATCATCATTTGAAAGAGTAACCCTGCTGCATCTAAAATCATTCACAACCATGATGCAAACCCCACCCCCCACACGATCAAGTCTGTCAGATCGAAATACTTCGAAACGTTTGTTTTGATCGATCGTGGAA
>JBAQWI010000431.1:0-4143 GCA_049298835.1 Oscillospiraceae bacterium | reverse complement strand
GTGTTATCGCTGGATTGGAAATTGCCCTTAGAGTATTCACCCTTTTAGACGACACTACTTCATTTGAGGTATTCAAGCATGACGGTGAGTATGTCCAAAAAGGTGATATTATTGCGACTATCAGTAGCAAAACTCGTGTTTTGCTAAAGGGTGAGCGCACTTCTTTAAACTTGTTGCAACATATGAGTGGAATTGCTACTGCTACTGACATTTGTGTAAAACTTGTTGAGGGAACTTCTGCAAGTATAGTTGATACAAGAAAAACTCTACCAACCCTTAGACCATTGCAAAAATATGCAGTTCTGTGCGGTGGTGGAAAAAATCATCGCTATAATTTAAGCGATGCTGCAATGTTGAAGGACAACCATATTGACGCTTATGGTTCTCTTACCAATGCAGTGATTGCGCTACGTAAAAAAGCGGGACATATGCTTAAAATCGAAGTTGAAACAAGAAACCTTGACGAACTTGAAGAAGCCTTGGCTGTGGGTGCTGATGTTATCATGCTTGATAATATGGATTATGCTACAATGAAAGAGGCAGTAAAGCGTACAAATGGACGTGCTGTTCTTGAAGCTTCTGGTAATGTAACACATGAAAACATTAGACAAGTTGCCGAGTGTGGTGTAAACATCATTTCAATGGGGGCACTTACTCATTCAGTGAGATGCTTTGATATTTCCATGAAAATAGACTAACAAAAAAGAGCAGACGAAACGCCTGCTCTTTTATTTGCAAATGCCCCTTAAAAAATATTTTTTTATTCTTTGCAACCTTTTGGCATTTTGACTGGTATTATATATAACACAAAGGTGGTGTTCCTTATGACAACACAATCATTGTCTACGAATGATTGTATTGAGGATATTGTAAACCAATATAGTGACATGGTCTATAGACTGGCACTGGCTCGAACAAAAAATCACGCTGATGCACAAGATGTGTTTCAGGAGGTTTTTATTCGATATATGAAATCAAGAGAAAAAATTACCTCAGATGAACATTTAAAGGCGTGGCTCATTAGGGCTACCATTAACTGTTCGAAAAACCTATTTTCATCTGCTTGGTACAAAAAAACAGTTGCATTAGACGAAAAACTTTCCACCTCTATGGGTGAAAAAAGTGAAGTTTATTATGCCGTTTTAAATCTACCAAAAAAATATCGCACTGTTGTTCATCTTTTTTATTTTGAAGATATGTCTATTGCCGAAATTTCTGAAATTACTAATATGAATGTATCAACTATAAAATCTCAACTCAGCAGAGCGAGAACCATGCTAAAAGATACTCTGAGAAAGGAGTATGACTATGTTTAGAGATGACTACAAATCAGTTAATGATAAAATCACTGCAAGTAGCGAGCTAAAAAAACTAACACTTGAAAAGATGATTGTAAAGCAAGAACCGAAGTCCACCACCTATATGCGTTATGGTTTAGTCTGTGCTAGCTTTTTATTTGTTGTGGCGATATTCCCTGTTCTTTACGGTTCGGGTGGGTTAACTAGCAATGAATCAAACCCTAAGATGATAGCTAATAATATAATAGGCAGAACAATGCCTCAAACAGGTGTTGATGAAGCAACAGTTTATCAGGATGATGGATTATTTGACAAATATCACAAGACTACTGCCCAAATACAAGAAGAACTTCGACTAAAGAAGTTGGAACTTGACGCTCTAATTAAAGAACAACAAGCTCCTATCACTGAAGAAAAAGCCGAGATTATTATAAAAGAAAAATATGCTGCTGACATTAAAAAAATTGAAGCTGAAGTAAAGAGTATTATCATACAAGCTGGTCAACTAATACCAGCTGACAAAATTGATTTTAATGAGTTGATGATACTTCCAGTTGCTGAAAGTAAACTTGATATCTTATCAGCCGAAGACGGCTATTACGAAGAGCAATGGACTGACAAACAAATTTTGGAATATCTCAGTGTTTCACCTATTCCGTCATATATTCCTCCAGATCTAGAGAGTGGTTTTACACAGATCGACGCTCCAACTCAAAAGGTTGTTTTTAATAAGGATGGCACTGTTGCCTATGACTCTTTTGCATATTACCTTTGCGAACCACAATTAACAAAGGAGCTTAACCCTGCAAGAAGAACACTTTCGATTACTGTGGCAAAAGATAAGTTGCCCGATGATTGTGCTGTCTATATGAAAGAGGATGCGAAAATTTCAATTCTCAAAGGCTTTGAATTAAAATTAGGTAGCTTAAAGCAAGCATATAAATTTGATGAAAGTAACGAGCCTACTGCTTACTCCCAAAAATATATAGCAGAATTTATTCGTTTTGGTGTTGGTTATCGTATTGTAGCTGATAACTTAACACAACAAGAATTTACTGACGTAGTTACTTCAATCATTATCCCAATGGATTTTAAAGAAAAACCTAAAACCCCTGGAGAAAGTGCTCCACAAAAACAGTCCTTCCTAAAATAAAGATAGAGATAGAAAAAGAAAAAAGGTAGTATATTTTAAAAAATATCCCCACGCATTAAGCGTGGGGATATTCGTGTGTTCTGGGGTCTATTTGCCCAAAGTTCCTTTAAAGTAAACTTTTTCAAAGTTTAGTTCTTTATCCATAACAATAATATCAGCATCAAGGTTAATATCAATGCTACCAATTTTATTTTGCATACCGATTGAAGCAGCAGGATTAAAAGTTGCAGCTTTGATTGCAGTTTCTAGTGGAATACCAAATTCTACTGCTTTTCTCATGCAGTCTGCAAGGTTAGTTGCTGAACCTGCAATTGTACCGTCAACCAATGTCGCTTTTTTATCTGCCATGAAAACTTTTTGTCCGCCAAGCTCATATTCGCCGTTTGGCATACCACAAGCACTCATTGAATCAGAAATCAAGCAAATTCTATCTTCCATCAGTTTAAATGCACAACGTACAGCAGATGGATCAATATGTATTCCATCACAAATTAGCTCTGCATAAACATTTGTATCAGAAGCAGCACCAATAACGCCTGGTGCGCGATGAGTTAATCCGTTCATTGCATTGTAAAGGTGAGTAATATGTGATGCGCCGTTTAAAATAGCGTCCATTGCGATATCATAATCAGCAGCAGTATGTCCAATTGAAACAGCTACCTCGTCTTTTACAGCCTTGATAAACTCAATTGTTCCCTCTAGTTCTGGAGCTAGGTCTATTAGCTTAACTTTATTGCCACATTTTTCATTTAGTTTTCTAAAAAATTCAACGCTTGGTAGCAATAGACAGTCGCCACGTTGTGCGCCCTTTTTGCTCATGTTGAAAAACGGACCTTCCATATTGATGCCAATAATTTCAGCGCCTTTTGGTTTTTCCTTCATATAGTCACCAATAGTAGTGAAAACTGCATTTAGTTGTTCCTCTGGAACTGTCATTGTAGTTGCACAAAATGATGTGATACCAGCTTTTCCTTGAGTTTCTGAAAGAATTTCAAGTGCTGCTCTTGTTGCATCACAAGCATCGCAACCGCCACAACCATGTGTGTGGATATCAACTAAACCTGGGATAATGTATTTTCCAGTACAATCGACAACGTTGTCATCGGAGTTAGAAACCCCAATATGAGAAATCTTCCCATTAGTAACAACTACATCTGTCTTTACAAATCTAAAGCTTTTATCAAGCACAAAACCATTTTTTAATATCATAAAAAATCCTCCATATTAAGTATTTACACACTAATTGTACTACATTGAAATTACGTTTTCAAGTGTTTGTTAAGTTTTTTTACAAAACGACCTTAAACTTTTAGTGAGTCTTTTTCCTTGCCCTTGTAACTGCTGGGACAATTAGGAGTGCCAACACTCCGCCGATTGCTGCAGTTATCATTTGCTGTGTACTGAAAATAGCCGCAGGTGCTTTTACTGGACCATTTTTTACAGCTGTCATAATTGGCATTACAAGATAGTTAACACCTGCATATAAAACAGCAAACTTAGCCACGGCACCTAAGATGATTGCAGTTATCCATAAGGTGATTTTAAATGAAGTAGATTTATCCATAGACCTTTTAAGTATAAGTGCATAGACTAAACAAATAGCTATATTTCCTAAGCAAACTGCTGGTATAAAGTGAATTGGAAGTGGTACAATGCCAAGAAGTAGTGCCAAAAGTGGTGACACAGCAGCAA
>JBAQWI010000430.1:0-1682 GCA_049298835.1 Oscillospiraceae bacterium | reverse complement strand
ATGGATAAAATCGTATTTGACAGGACGAAAGCAAAAGGTTGTACTGAATGGTGCTTTTTCAAGGTTATTAGATATACTGGCCGGAGTTCCGCAAGGGTCCATTTTGGGTCCATTGTTGTTTTTAATTTATATCAATGATATTTGCTTAGACTTAATAAATGTTCCTTTTCTTTTTGCAGATGATACATCACTTTTATCCATTGGTGATAGTTGGGATGAGGTGGAGTCTTCTGTAAACCGTGATTTAACAAAATTAAGTGAATGGTCTGCACGGTGGAAGTTAAATTTTAATGTAAAAAAGTCAGAGTATTTAATGTTACGTTGTAATAATAAAAACAAATTGTTAAATCTAATCTTAAATGATAAGCAGCTTCCCAGAGTTACCACACACAAGCACTTGGGAATAGTATATAATGATAAATTCAATTGGGCAGATCATATAGACTTCACTGTTCGTAAAGTTTCTAAGAAACTTGGTATTCTTTATCTTGCTAGAAATAAATTTAACAGAATTGTCCTAATGAAAGTGTATTACAATTTTATTTTACCAGTTCTTGAATATGGAAATATTATATACGACGGCAGCTCAGTAGCAGATTTGTTAAAACTAGATAGGCTTCATGCATAGACGAGCAGCTGTTATTTGCACTGGTGCCATATCGAGAACTGAGAGTTCAAAGCTTTTCAATGACTTGGGTTGGGACTCCTTGCAAACTCGTCGGTTAATTGCAAAACTTGTATTTTTTTATAAAATTAAATTTAAAATTGCACCAAACTATCTTGTAACTACGTTGGAGGCAATGCGTCGAAAGGAAGTAGGTAGAGCTGTAAGATCTAGGGCTGAATTTGTTGTGTTTTGCAGAGGACAGCTGTTTTATAAATCGTTTTTTCCTTCTGTACTGAGAATTTGGTCAGATCTGCCAGATGTATTAAAATCAATTGATTCGTTAAAAGGTTTCAAAGCAGCTATAAAGGACAATTTCTGTACAAGGTCTTCTGTTTTGCATAACAGTTATAATTATTTATTCGGCTCTTATACGAACATTTTAACTCAAATTAGAATGGGCTTGTCAAATTTAAATGACCATCTATTTCGTTATAATCTGTCTGACAATCCATTTTGTCCCAACTGCTTAAGTATAATTGAAACAACCTCGCATTTCTTGTTTGAATGTCCAAAATACTTTGTAATCCGTGTAAATTTGTTTATTTCATTGCAGCATACTCTAGCTGAAAAATTTGTTAACGATAGAAAATATTTATTAGAAATTTGTTTCATGGGTTCCTGTAATTTCAATCTTGATTTGAACAGAAAAGTGTTGTCAATAACCAGAACATTTATTCGTGATTCAAAAAGATTTACTTAACTATTCAAGAATTATTATTGTGTTACCTACATACTTACTTACTAAAGTGTTTATTATGCTGTTTATTAACATTGCATATGTTGTGTTTAATTTTGCATAGCTACTGTTTACTTAGTTAAGTTTTTTAATGTTTTACACGGGATTGTAAAATTGTTCTGTTAAGCACGCGGTTCGTTTTTGGCACTGGCTTGCTGTGAACCGCGTGCTAAAATAAAATATTTGTAAAAAAAAAAAAAAAAAAAAAAAATATAATCTCCCGAACTAAATAACACGGGCTTAATAATCTAATAATAGCAACATTTTTACGTTTATTTG
>JBAQWI010000429.1:0-1665 GCA_049298835.1 Oscillospiraceae bacterium | reverse complement strand
GACCTAACCAGGTGAAGAATGAGCTTCTTGGATTTTGTCTAAACCTTGAGATTAATTCATAAGCAAGATTTTATACATATTTCTTTGAAAAAAAAGTAGTTGAAAATTTTTAAAAGCATAATAGTTATTTAGTAAACTATAATACGTTGTGGGCGATGGAGAATCTTATGCAGTTTTGTAGGCCATCTGTTCCTGGACACTTTCCAAGTATCTGGAAAAGAATTTTCGGCTGGATCAAAGTGAAGCCTTGACTATTTCCATCCAACAGTAAAACAAAACGTACATTTATCATGTAATGAAATTTGATGTTTTGCTAAATTTTTCCAAGAATCTGATCATACAAACTTAACGATTAAAAGTTCAATTGATATTCTTCGTAACCTTGAAGCAACGTGACAGTTTTTGGGGGATGGCGGGACTTTGTTGTAATTTTGTAGCACGCATGACGAAAGCACCATGGCAAGCGAGAGAAAGCAAATTCGTCTCGGATTCCGATCTTGCGGCTCGGCGACATTTCTTCTCCGGCGTAAGACGTACTCGTACCGGCAACCACTGTGAGGGGTTCTTTTATTATGTGAATGCTATGCACGAAAGATTTGCACCTTGAGATTGTCATGATTGTAAATTCCAACAAAAGCAACTTATTTAGGTATCTTCCAGTTAATATTTATTGAAAGAAATTTAATTTGCAACACCGAATGAGAAAGATGCTTTGATGCAATTTAAATCTAATCTTGGAGAGGTACCACTCTACGCTACCAGAGTTATTATTTATCTGTGAAATTGTTAGTTGATGGTGGGAGGGCCTGTTATGCAGTTTTGTAGAAGTTTTGCAAACCCAACAGATGGAGTGAATCTTGGAGTGATACGCTTGAGAATGAGCAATATGCAAACTACGGAGCCATGAGATGGAATTATCTAAAAAGGCTCTTATTTTTTGGAAATTGGTAATCTTTTACCCTTTTGATTATCTTTTTACATAATCGCATTAAAATTGTGAAATTTACATTTTTTAAACTGAATAAGTGAGATTGCTTGAGTTACCTTGTGGTATTGGGAAAGGGAGCTTTGGTTGATGTTTTGTAGAATTGGAATGATTGATTACCTCTACCAGTGTTGGCACTTGAACTTGAGTTTGGCACATTGATGCAATTTTGTACCAGCCAGTTTCCTTCAAGACACCCTGGGAACCAAGAAAATGTTATCGGTGGTGGAACACTTCTAGGATAGTGCTACTATTGCAAGTTTTAAATCTTAGGAAGACCTAACCAGGTGAAGAATGAGCTTCTTGGATTTTGTCTAAACCATGAGATTAATTCATCAGCAAGATTTTATTCATATTTCTTTGAAAAAAAATAGTTGAAATTTTTTTAAAGCATAATAGTTATTTAGTAAACTACAATACGTTGTGGGCGATGGGGAATCTTCTGCAGTTTTGTAGGCCATCTGATTCTGGACATTTTCCAAGTATCTGGAAAAGAATTTTTGGCTGGATCAAAGTGAAGCCTCGACTATCCATTCAACAGTAAAACCAAATGTACCTTTATGATGTAATGAAATTTGATGTTTTGCTACATTTGTCCAAGAATTTGATCATACAAGCGTAACGATTAAAAGTTCATTTGATTTTCTTCGTAACCTTGAACCAAAATGACAGTTTTGGGG
>JBAQWI010000428.1:0-3833 GCA_049298835.1 Oscillospiraceae bacterium | reverse complement strand
CTTGTACAGGTTGAAGAAATTTGCCGTCCCAATAGGTTTTAGCATCTGCGGTTTCGTAAAACGGATAGATTGTATTGCGAAACTGTGTATATGCCCCAGAACTACTCGCTGCAGTTATCACAGGATTGCTAGTATCAATTGTTAAATATTGCTTTTCAAATTGTCCCTCTACTACCTCAATCTCTACTTTTTTTGAAAAACTTCCACAAGAAACAAGGACTGTATAGTTGCCTGTTTCTCTTAAATATCCTACAGGAACAAAGGCAATACACTTTTCATCAATAGTAGTGAAAACAGCCATACCAAGTTCGGCTTTAGCCGTTGGGATAACACCATCTGGCACGTTTTTTATCTCAATTGCCAACACATCACCCTGTGTTACCTCAGTTGCCGATGTCACCACGATGGGGTCAGTTTTCACCTGACATCCCATATAAAAGACAAATTGACCATAACTCTCTTTGCCAGTTGTTTGTGGGCAAGTTGTTACAACTTTAAAATTGTATACGCCGTTTTTAGGAAAGGTAAAGTCTTTATATACTGTCTCATCACCACTAAAAAGCATCTTGTCTTCTTCATCATAGACTTTTATTGTGCTATCATATCCATCAGGATCTGTAATGTCGAGATGGACAGAATCAATTGTTAAAATATCAGGCTGTACATCTCCAAAGTCTTTGTTAAATTCACGATACAAAAGTCCATTCAGCACCGACGTATGCCATGCATAGTTTTGAATATTTATAGTCTTTTCATTTGCCACTAAAGTAACTGAGGGAACGCTGGATTCAGCTGTTGTATAGTAGAAATATGTTATAATTCCACCTGCTACGATTGCTAAAAACAGCACGAGTCGCAATAGAATAAGACTTGCCTTTTTCATAGTCATACATTTTTACTCCTATCATTTCAAGTTTCTTGATTGTACCTATTGGGATTTTATGACGAAGGAATAGAAACTATTCTATCTCTTCTTTTAAATGTTGTTTATTTTGTGTAGAAAAAATATGTAGGAAGGTTTATGCTTTTTCATATCAGTATACTCATGCTAATACCACATATAATGTTTATATTATATGTGGTATTAGCAAAACTTGCAAGGGTTGCCTTTGATTTCGCGCAATTATAGTAAGTAAATACCCAGTTTGTTTAAAATTTGAAAAAAACCCATTGTATAACAATTAAAAAAGTATTTATGTTGGAATTTAAATTAGTTTATGGTACTATGTATCTATATGGATAAAATAGTTTTTCATTATTATGCGTAGGGAGTGAATTAATTGCATCTAATCCCATCAATCAGTTCAAGTATTATTGGAGCTATGTTGCTTTGTTTTACAATTTTTCTTGCTAAAAAAAATATTATTATTGATAAGTACAGAACAAAATTTTTTATATATGCAGCAATTACTAATGTAATTGTATTAATCTTAGAAATGGTTGATGTCTACATATCAACCATAAACGGACCACATATTTACATAATGAGGGGTATAATTAATGTTATTGGTTTTGCAATATGCCCTTTAATTCCTTATTTTATTCTGTGCTTTAACAACTACAATAAGACAAGGATATTAAAATATTGTAGAATTCTTTTATGCATAAATATTTTATTAAGTATCGTAAGCATAAAAACAGGTTGGCTTTTTGCGATTGATATTCAAAACAATTATACTAGAGGACCATTATTTTTGTTTTCTTTTATCATAAATTCGGTGTATATAATAGTTATAATCGGCAAAATTCTTACAGACAACGAGGCTAGATATTATTTAGAAGAGAAAAAATTTATTATATCAATTGGCATTGCAATCACTTTATGTACCATATTTCAAATTATATTTGTTGGTTTGCTCTTAATTTGGAGCAGTGTTTCTGTTGGTTTAATTTTATATTACATTTTTTTGCGTGAGCTACAATTTAAATATGATGTTTTTACAGGGGTGAAAAACCGCCAAGAATTTGATAAAAACATTATTAAAGCAGTAAAGTGTGACAGTGTTGGCATTGTAGTCATGGACTTAAATGATTTAAAAGAAATAAATGATTTATGGGGACACACTCAAGGCGACCAATATATCATACAAGCTTCAAAGATTATTGAAAATAGTTTTAAAAATATTGGAACCTGTTATAGAATTGGTGGAGATGAATTTTGTGTTATTTGCAATAACACAACCGATAAAAAGGTAGAAGGTGCATTGCAAATTTTAGAAAAATTATCAAGTAAAGTACAACAGAATTACAACTTTAAAATTTCAATTGCTTATGGATATGCAATTTTTAATAAAAATGAAAATGAGAGTATTTATGAAATATTTGAACACGCCGACCAAGAAATGTATTTACATAAAACAAAGTTAAAATTTTCTCAAAATAATACTTAATTATATTCAATAGTGTTAGTTGCAGTTGGTTCATTTCAAAATGTAAGTGCTTTTTATTTTGGAATGTCAGCTTAACATATTATTCTTCTACAAATTTCTTTGCCGCAGCGGACAGACTAACACCTTTTAATGAGGCAATTCCTATTTGACGTGCAGGTATCGGTGTTTGACAGAAGAGTTCAACCAACTCGCCACTTTTCAAATATTGCTCTGAAAACTCTTGAATAACACAGGAAACTCCCAACTTGATTTTTGCAAATTCTAGCAATAAATCGTGTGAGCCAAGTTCAATTTCAGGTGAAATCTGAATGCCGTTTTGGTTGAAAAAGTTTTCAACATACCGTCTTGAGTTTGACTTTTTTTCGAGAAGTATGAGCGGAAGATTTGCAATCTCAGTCAGAGAGTATTTTTTACCCGCATATTCCTTTCCTCCAACAAAGATGTCGTGCACAGGCATATACTCATCGACAACGATTTCGTTGTCACTAATAGGCATATTCACAAATGCAAGGTCAATTTTGCCTGTTTTAAGAAGAGCAATTGCTTCAATTGAGGTTCGATTTACAATTTGCAGTTTAATCTTAGGATATAACTTGTTAAATCGCTCGAGTCTACTTAAAAGCAGATAGCGAGAAATTGTATCTGATGCCCCAATTTTTAAGTCGCCATAGGATAAATCTTTCATTGCGTGCAGTTTTTTTTCTGCAACCTCCAGCAAATCTATTGCGGAAACAGCATACTCAAATAAAAGCTGTCCCTCTGTGGTTAGGACAACCCCTTTTGGGGTTCTTCTAAAAAGAGTTAGATTAAGCTGTGTTTCAAGTTGCCTGATTGCTTGGCTGACTGCGGATTGCGAGATAAAAAGTGACTTTGCAGCATCGGAAATGCTGTTGTGAGTGGCAACTTCCTTAAATATACGATACAACTCTAATTTAATTTGCATAAGTGCTCCTTATGGATGGTATTAATAAAATGTATTTTACTTATGTTGTTGCTTCGAGTATAATATAAATATAATCAAAAATCAAGTATTGTTAATACTAATAAAATATAGTTTGAAAGGTGGGGTTTGGCATTTATCCTGTTTGTTTTTTAAACAAGCAGATAATGGTGCCGTTTATTATGGAAAGAAAAGTTGGAACAGTTGTTAGAGGTGTCAGAGCGCCTATTATTCGTGAGGGCGATGACCTAAGCGAAATCGTTGTAAATTCAATCATGGACGCACAAGCATCAGAGGGCTTTAGTTTTAATGATAAAGATATCGTTGCAATTACCGAGGCTGTTGTAGCACGTTCACAAGGTAACTATGCTTCCGTTAATAATATTGCTACAGATGTAAAAGCAAAATTTGGGGATGAAACAGTTGGTGTTATTTTCCCGATTCTTTCAAGAAACCGTTTTGCAATTTGCTTAAGGGGTATTGCTAAAGGCCTTAAAAAAGTT
>JBAQWI010000427.1:0-26326 GCA_049298835.1 Oscillospiraceae bacterium | reverse complement strand
TATATATACAAAGCAACTCTGTCTACCGACTGTGGTGCCAACAATGGTGCCATCGCCTATCACAATGCAATTTAGATTAAATGGACGTGCAAATTCTTCTACCTGTTTATTGTCTAGGCACCCTTGATTATAAATAACTACAGTATGATAGGTCGAATTTTTAAGTGATTTAAAACAATTCATTGCCATTTCAATATCTATTGAAAGATAGTCTTGCCTAAATAAAAAAAGTAAGGTGTGTATTAACCTCATACTTGTTTCCTCCCATTGAGTTACTATTCCATTTTTGCATAAGCACTCTGAGTTATGCAAAAGTTTATTGTTTAAAAAATTCAAATTAGTACTGTCTATCTTTAAAAATCTTTGAGCAATTCTCGGTTATACAGATAAACGCTATCGTTTGGTCTATGAAAACCAGCCATTTCATTATAACGTTTTGCATAACTATATTTTTTTAATTTAAAGTTACATATGCACAATTCCATACAAGGAATATACCCCCAAAAATCATGGACGACAGATGTGGTATTTCCATCTGGCTTTTTCAGTAATGTTGCTAACTCAAACCATTCTATTGCCCGCTCATAGTTGTCGCTCTCTTTATAATAGTACCCGATACGGCAACAAATTTCGCCACGAGGTACTGCATATTCAAAGCTTCTTAAAAGTGTTTTTAACTGATTTTCTTTTTGTGAATCCACCTGATAACAATATGATAAATCCAGACACGCATCCATATAATTAGAAACGAGCCCGTCTTTAGTGATTAAAAATTTTTCATACTGCTCTTTTGCCTCGCGAAAGCGTCCGTTTAAAAAAAGTTCTCTTGCATAATAAAAAGTTTGACGATTTGATAACGTTTTTCCTTCTCGCATTTGTTTTTCTAAAATATTTAGATTTCTTACACTTATTCCGTGGTTGCTTTTATGTGTAATACCAATATCAACATTAATTATATTACCTTTTAAAATGAGGTATTCATGTACACAATCATACCAGATAAAATTCCCACTTCGTTTTAATAGTCTTTCACGAGGAAAAGAACAAATAGACTTTTCATCTATTCCTTTTCCAATATGATATCTCATAATGACTACATCTACATCAGGATTCAAGTTTTGCTTAAGCGTTATGAACTTATCCCTGTCAGCTGGTAAAATCACATCATCTGCATCAAGCCATAAAATATATTCTTTTGTTGCCTTGGAAAAAGAATAATTTCTAGCAGCAGAAAAATCATCAATCCACTCAAAAGAATATATTTGGTCTGTGAACTGAGCTGCAATGTCTTTGGTTTTGTCAATAGACCCTGTATCTACTATAATAATTTCATCTGCAATCCCCTTTACCGAGGAAAGGCATCTTTCTATTGTTAGTTCCTCATTTTTAACAATCATACATAAAGTGATACTTACCATAATAACCCCCCTAAATTGCAATCCTACTTAATAATAATATTCAACTATTTTATGCAATATGAATGACAAATAGCATAAAAAAAGGTGGATGATTATCCACCTTTTTTTATGCTTTGGTATTTATGGGAATAGAGCAATAAGTTCACTATGTCTAAAGGTATTTGCTTCAACAAATTGGCTGTTTGCTAGCGCTTGTTTTCCTGAAGCCCATGCATATACTCCAGGTACCAAACCTGTAAACTCAACTTCATAGTTGTCACCAGAGTCAATTGCATTTTCAAAGTCTGTTGCAGTTTGTTGGGCGATGATTACAGGACCGGTGGCAAATACTGATGTTTTAGCTAAAGTAGTAATTTTATATACAGTAGCACTTACAGTTTTACTCGATAACGTATTGTTAAATAATTTAATATGAATAGCCTTTGAGTTAGTATCGGCAGTAAAAGGACCGGTAGTTTTAGATGTTGCCTCTGGTTTTAATACAGCATATTCAATTGCCTTAATCTCAGATTTAATTTCTTGTAAACCATAAGATGGACTAAGAACAGCATATTCAATTGCCTTAATCTCAGATTTGATTTCTTGCAAGCCGTATGTCGGACTAACAACAGCAACTTCAATTGCCCTAATCTCAGATTTGATTTCTTGCAAGCCATAATGCGGGCTAAGAACAGCATATTCAATTGCCTTAACCTCAGATTTAATTTCCTTTAATCCATAGTGTGGGCTAAGAACAGCATATTCGATTGCATTAACCTCAGATTTGATTTCCTTTAATCCATAGTGTGGGCTAAGAACAGCGTATTCAATTGCATTAACCTCAGATTTAATTTCCTTTAATCCATAGTGTGGGCTAAGAACAGCGTATTCGATTGCATTAACCTCAGATTTGATTTCCTTTAATCCATAATGTGGGCTAAGGACAGCAACTTCAATTTCCTTAACCTCACATTTGATTTCTTGTAAGCCATATAATGGACATGTTAATACTTTTTCAATCAAATGCAATTCTTCCAATACTGGTGGGTTGCAAGGACAGCAATCTTCTGGGCAATGATTGTTAGAGCAACAAGGTGAATTAATACAGGGTTTGTTACAACTCGAATTCATATCTTTGTAATTTGTTACTCTCATGGATGGAAAAATTTCGTCATAATTTTTCATGTTATCTCTCCTATATTTTTTAATAATTTGAATGTCTATATCATAGTATGATTAATGAGTCACAAGTGATAATATCTATATAGGAATACCAAAAAATCAAATGTTGTATCAAATTCATTTTTAGGTGCATATGCTAATTTGGATAGACAGTATCTATATGAAATTCTAAGGGATTGTTTATATGAAAAAAAAAATCGGTATTGTTCGTGTGTCGTGTGTCCATGATAACTGTAATATGTCAGGAGTCAATATAACTTTGTTAAATTCTTCTAGTGTAGTCGTACAGCAGAAGTTTACGGACAGTAAAGGGCGAGCTACACTACTAGTTAATGATTCAGGTTATTATAGAATACGGGCGCAAGCGTGTAGTGAATATTCACCAATAAGGCAAAGTCGTTGGGTTTACCTTACCGCTTGTAATACGCCTAACTATATCTTTTCATTTTGTAAATTGAAGAATGTACAAAATACAGGTACTATAGAAATCATCATAAGAGATGCAAACTATCCTGAATATTTATTAGATAAAGGAGAAATAACTTTATGGCGTGGATTAAAATAGGCACCAAAACAACAGATGCGACTGGAAAAGTTACTTTTGACAAGTTACCTCCAGGAAATTATCGTTATGGGCAAACTTCTACGAAAACAGGATATACAGTGGACCCTGTACAATATGATGTTACCGTTTCCACGGCTACACCTATTGTTGAAACTAAAACAAATACTCCAGCAGCAGTTGGTTCTCTACAACTTACTAAGTTCAGTGATGGTTATCCTGACTTGAAACTAGCAGGTGGTAGATTTAAGTTGATGGATACTGCAGGTAAAACTATGCTCACACAATCTGCAGCTACTGATGCTAGTGGATTATTAACATTTACTAATTTAATGTCTATAAACGGAACGCCACAAAACTATAAAGTGGTCGAAGTGGTAGCACCAACAGGGTATGATATAAATGCACAAGAAGTATCTACTGACATTAGTGTAAATGTAATGGCAACTTCAGCAGTTGCAAATACACCAACAACCAACGGTCAACTTGACGTTAACCTATCAGATACTAACTACTCAGAGTACAGTCTAGCTGGTTCTAACTATGATATCTATATAGATAGACCATAGTCTGCTGACATTTTAGTTGTAGTAACCGATATACAAAACAGCTCCTATGATAGTTATCATAGGAGCTGTTTTCATGAGGGACAGGAGCGATTATTTTCAAATTCATTTATTCAAAAACTTGATTTTCAATACATTTATCAGACATTTCTTGAGCTTTCACATCAAAACCATTAGTAACTTCCCACGTTGTATCGTCGGTAAAGTGAACTTCGGTAACAAACGCCAAATACTTCGCTGTACTTTCATGTGAATATGCAGTCCAAACTAACTCTTTACCATTGTACCTTCCATAAGGTTCAACTTTAACCTGTTCCAAACCTTCAAATATGTTAGTATTATACTCAGGGTCATTGACACGTTTATTGAAAATATCATAGCAATAAAATGCCACAGTAAACTCATCAATTGTTTTAGATGTTGTGCTTTGCGCCGTAACTGACAATTGAGGTGTTCCTTCAGGGTCATACGACATATGGGAAACGATAATTTTCAAAGGGCAAAGCGCCAAATCTAATTGAAAAGAAGCCCATTTTTCCTCTTCTTCTTCTTGTTCGCCAATCCACTTTTCTTTTTCTTCAAAAAGCATCTTTTCTTGTTCTAATATTATTTTCATTTCATCAATTAAAGAACGAAACTTGCCAGTATATGTATCCTTAATGGCCTCAATAAATCCTAGTGGAATTTTATAACCATCTTCTTCATAATCAGAGAGTGCATATGCTATTTTAGCCTGAACAAAAAGATCAAGTGCTTCTATATCCCTATAAGTTGCAGATTTTTTTTTCATTTCCACAAAAATTTCATGTGCGTTATCATAGTTGTTTTTAGTCATCTCAGATATTGCAACAGCATACTGCACTTCCGTTTTAATATGAGGGGTCACCAATACAACTATGCCAGCAATAATGAGTGCAGTTAAAACTGATAATATTATCACAATTATAAATACTTTTGATTTTGGTTTTATAGGCACATCAATCAGTACATCAGATCTCATATGAAACTGTTGTTCTACTACCTTAAAAGAACAAAAATTGCAGAACACGCTATAATCATCAATATCTTTTTTGCAGTTTGGACAATTCATACTAACATACCTCAATCTAATATTTTTTATATATACAGATTTTAACCCATAATATTCCAAAAGTCAATAATATTACCCAGATATCGTCAGCACATATGGTCATGAGATGAAGGGAGAGCTGCAAACACGTTTATCATATATACAATCTCTTTTTAATGTTTTGTTACTTACTAAAAAACATGCTAAATACTATAATGAAAATTCCACTTAAAATTATTGTTAAACCACTAAACGCAAATTCAACAACCGAGTGTTTAAAAAAGTTTTTATAATAATCAGTGGTCTCTCTCTCAATCCTTGTAACTTCAAGATTTTGATAGGAAATGTACTGCCCATTGTTTTGACCCATTCCCTGAAAATTAACCCCTGAAGGGTTGCCTTTCATTGAAAGAAATGCACCAATCATAATGAATCCAAGACCTTCACAGAACAGAACATCTTGCAAATTATATTTAAACTGATATGAAATTAGAATTGCTACTACGTATCCTATTCCCCAAAAAACAAGACTATATAACAATAAAAATAATGATTTTTTAAATATGTCTTTTAACTTTAATTTCATCATTAATCAACACTCCTATTCAATTACAATTGCGACACAACTATAATGTTATTAATATATTTAAATATTACCATATTATCATAACAATCTGTATTGTGATATTCTTTATTGTCTTAAAAAATCAAATATCAACTAATTAAATTGATAGGTATAGGTTGTTATTCTACCACTCCCAGTCGAAAAAAAGTTTACCAACTCTTGACGTGATGCCACTCTGCCCTTTTTGCTTAAAGGTTTCGTTAGTTGCTGCAATTGAAATTAATATAACACCCGTAGCAAGTAGATAAATCCACCAAGCAAGGCTCATCCAGAAATTCCTCGTCATATAGACTGCTAAAATAGTTAGGGTATTGGAAGAAAGCAAGAACCAAGTCTTTCTCTTCATAAAAAATGCCCCAATCAACATACAAAGTGCAATGGTACCTAAAATTAAAACATCAAGTAATTCTTCTGACACAACCGCATCTAACCCTAGGATGACAATACCAATACATGAAACAACAAATAAAATCATATTGCAAACTTTGCGTTGATTTTCCCATATGTATTTCAGAGCAATGGCAAATAAGATGAATGGAAGCAGCGTAAACTCCATTCGAATAATTGGATTAAGCCTGAAAAATGGTTGATTCCAATAGGTCATGGATAACGCACAACCCACTATTGTTAATAAAACACGATTTGGTATACCTTTTCCAAAACGGTTAAAATAATTTAAGAAATACAAAGCTAACATTAAAAACCCAGCAAATTGCCAATATTCGTTGTCATTAAATATTAATGTAAATGGTGCGACCACATTGATGACATCAATCCAATCAATGAGGATTCTTGATTGATTATTTATATTGGTTTGAGAGTAGAATTTAGAATGCAATAGCCTACCCAATCCAACAAAAACCACAAAGGCAACAGTGGTACACATACTGGTCATAAAGGCAAGACTTTTCACAGTTGCACCAAAATTCAAATGATGCAATGTTTCTATATTGATACTCTTAAATAAGATAGGGTATATAAATGCCAAAGGTATAATGCAAAATACATTTTCTTTTCTGACATAAAAAGCAAGACAAGAAATGGCAATTAATACGCTACAAATGATTGCGTAGTAAGGGGTATTGTACATTTCCATTAAGTAAAAAGCAGAGCAAGTAATGGCAAATACCATAATTGCAATGCGTGAGAATAAATACAAGTGTTTGATATAAAAGTCTTCTTCCTTTTTCTGCACAAAAGTATAAAATGCATAAATTGAAAATAGCATTATTGAAATCATAGCAGGAACTAAAAGAAAATATGCCCATTTTTCAAAGTAATATGCCATTTTAAGAAAGAAATCCACGCCCATCAAAGGCATAATTTGCTCAGCAGTAAAGAGAGATGCAAATAATAGTAAAATGCCACTTACATGAAAATAGGTGGCCTTTACTGAATTGAATTCCAAACCACACTTCCCTTTGTCTTTTGCCACACATACTAAGTTTGCAACATAATATATCGTTACAAGCCAAATGTACGCTGGATAGTATGAATTTGAATATTCAAATATTCCATGAAAAAAACCTATGAAACTTAGCAATGGTATCTCAATCGCTAAAGGAATTTGCAAACGTTTTAAGATGCTATTTTTGTTTTTAATGAATAAAAATGCAATTGCATATACAACAATAATTGATAATAGTAAGAAGAAACAAATTGATTCGCTCTCCCAATAATCTACAAATTTACCCACGCTTTGGAATCCGATTGCAACGAGCCTACTAATTGGTAAGTATAGCAAAATGAAAGTAAAAGGTAGGAAAAATGCAGATACTTTTCCCATGATAGATTGAATTTTTTCAAAAGTTAAAATCACTAAAATTCCAAACATAAGCCCAATACAGATAAACGAATTTGCAATTGTAGGAAATAGTGAAGATACTTGACTATTTTCCCACATAACACAGGATACTTCGTAATTGTTTATTAAAACTCCAAGCGCACAAACCGCTAAAAATAAAATATCACTTGTTAAAGTTCTAAAAGATAACCCAATTTTTTTTATCTTAAATAGATAGAAGAATAAGAATGTTCCAAAACATAGAAGCGACATAAATACACTAGCTTCAATACGATTAGGAATAAATAGTTTATAAATACCATGAAACAATACAATTAAAATGAGTGGCTGAAAATGAAATGCCATTTTGTTTTTTGTGCAAACTGAAAGATACACCATGCACCCCAAAATAATTAAGGTGGAGATAAACATTGGAATTGTCCATCCATTAAGTGAGGCAAAACACATTCCGTTAGAGATAAATGCAATAATTAAGATAACACTTGATGCAATTTGCAATCCTTTTTTCATGTTGTCACTAAATAGGTTCATAAAACTAAATAGCAAAACTGCAACTGCACTCAAAGCAGCCAACAATAAATATCCATCTACCGAATGGTTTACATTTAACTTTAAAAAACCAATAAGAGTTAGCATTGTGAATGGGTAGATCCCCACTAACTGTTTTGATGTGTTAAAGATTGTTTTCAAGAACATAGATGCAAAGATTAAACTTGCAACTCCTGAAACAATACTCACACTAGAAACTAAAATTGCATATAAGCAAATAACTGATATGTTAATAATAGAAAACAACGTAAAGTTTGATAACAATAATCTATATTTGCTTTCTTTTTCTTGAGATTTTGCTGTAATTTTATCACCGAATAAAACCACAAGTGCACAATAAATAGCAAGACCAAGTACGTCAAAATCAGGCTGCAGATAAAGTGCTTTTAAAAATAAATAAACAGAAATTGTGATACAGGACAAACTACACCATGTAAAATATTTTGATTGATATTTTTTAGAGCCAATCGCACATATTGCACCAAAGGTCGCAGCAGCGATTAAGCTTAGCAAGTATTCTCCATCGCCATAAATTGAAAACCAATGACCCAGCAAAGAGAAAAATCCGATTGCTAAAACAGTAATTGGAATGAATATACTGCCTAGAGTAAAGAATGCAATGCTTGTTTTATATAGTTTCAGCTTTTTCTCTGCAAGAATTGATACACCAAAAAACATTGCTGTTAGTGAACTGATGCTGCATATCTTGGCTAGGCTAGACAGGAATTGCCATGTGGTGGTTGCAAATATCAGTCCTGCAAGGATAATAAAAAACACACCAATAATCAATATTACATTGATTGCACTAACTGGGTCTTTTTGTTTTTTTGTGTATGTTGGCTGAGCGTATGTAGGTGGCATTTGTTGATAAACAGGAGCTGGCATTACTCCCCTATACATCGCAGGTTGTTGTTGTTGTTGCGGGTAAGTTGTTGGCATTGATTGAGTAGCCGCGGGGTAAATCGGCTGTGTTGGAGCAGTTTGTTGCGAGCCCTGCTGCATTGGCTGCTGATACTGTTGTTGCTGATACTGTTGGTAGTATTGTTTCCGATAGTCCTTATTTGCATTTGATAGCTGTGAGTATTCTAATTCAGAAATTTTTCCTTGCTGATATAAATTATAAATGAATTTTAATAAAAGTAAATTTTTACGTTTTATGTTGGAGTGTTTGACTGCCAAAGCCCAGACAAATGGGATTAGTACAAGTGGGAACAAACTCCATAATATTGCAAATGGCATAAAATCTCATCTCCATTCCTCTATTTAAATACTATTACGACACAATTATAGCACCTGCTAATATGAAATATATTCAAATGTTACCATATTATGAGAACGATTGTCAATCATAATTATAAGCATTCATCAAATGATTGCTATAATTACTGTCCAAATCATTCATACTATCACTGTTACCAACTTTTTTACACTAATTTATTTATATTCTGTAAATCAGATGCACAAGAGAGGTTGAATATATGATAAGTGAAAAAAACCGAAGCAGACATAAAGTATAGACAGCTGGAATAGGTGCATAATTTGTGCCAACAATCCTCCTGTTTATATTGATATTGTCTTTAAAATCCCTCTTAATTATGCTGCAAATGAGAAAAAATTCATAATAAACCGCAATTAAAGGTAGAGAAAAAATTTGAAAAACTAATCAGAAATAAGTAAGAAAATAAACACAAAAATGAAAGATATTTTACTTGAAAATTTAGATTGTAAATGATAAACTTAATAAAAAATAATGGTTTTATGTATGTAATAATATGTAAAACTAAACGAAAGAACAATACTTAAGAATTGTAAACTGAAAGCATTATCTTAACCATATCTATAATAAGCAATTGAGCCAACAACAAAGGGTATTACAGGGAATTTAATTGAGCATATTACCATATGACAACGGAAGGTGTGATTGACAAAATGAATAATAATGAGTTAACAACATATATTAGTGAATCAATTGATAAGCTGATAATTAATGCATTAAAATCAATGATTATGAATCCAAAGGAAATAACTTTTTTAATGAAATATACCCTTTCAAGCAAGAAAGCATATAAATTGAGGATGAATTATCAAGACACTGGGGTACATATTCCAGCATTCTTAATTTCAAGTATTACAACAAGCTGTAATTTGCATTGCAAAGGATGCTATGCAAGAGCTAACCATATGTGTGGAGAAGTTGCATGTGGAGAAACTCTAGCAGATGAACGATGGGGAGAACTATTTGAAGAGGCTAAAAATATAGGAATTTCATTTATTCTACTAGCTGGCGGTGAACCTTTGCTTCGAAAAGAAGTTATTGAACGGGCTTCGAAAATAGACGATGTTATTTTCCCTATTTTCACTAACGGAACAATCATGGATGAATACTATATAAATATGTTTAACAAAAATCGAAATCTAATTCCAGTAATAAGTTTAGAGGGAAATGAAAAAAGAACAGATGACAGAAGGGGACTAGGAACTCATTGTAAAATCAACGACACAATGAGTAAACTGAAAAAGGCAAAAATCTTATATGGCACATCCATCACAGTTACAACTGAAAATTTTGAGGAAGTATCCTCTAATGAATTTATTGAGAACTTACGTGACACCGATTGTAAAATTGTTTTCTTTATTGAATATGTTCCAATTACCGAGAACACCAATCACCTAGCACCAACAGATAAAGAAAGACTTTATTTGCAACAAAAACAAGATGAGTTGCGAATAGCATATACCGATATGATTTTTTTATCTTTTCCAGGTGACGAGAAATTTACTGGTGGATGTTTAGCGGCTGGCAGAGGGTTCTTTCATATTAACCCTTATGGGGGTGCAGAGCCTTGTCCTTTTTCACCTTATTCAGATTGCAACTTAAAAGAAAACAGCTTGATAGATGCATTAAATTCACCATTATTTAAAAAGCTAAAACAAATGGAACTAGTTGGTGGAGAACACGATGGTGGATGTTCCCTATTTGCACACGAAGAAGAAGTAAAACAAATAATTAGTGGAGAAATATCCAAATAACCACAAAGTGTAGATAGCTTGCTCTAATAATTTGAAATAAATGGTGTCATTACTTTTGAGTAATGACACCATTTATTTCAATCTAGTTGCTTAATTAAATTTTGTCCAACTTTTTCGGGTCACTTCATAGTCATATATATACACAGAAGTAGATTAAACACTTTCTTTGCGTGCTTATTTGCAGATGTGGATTCAACAATTGATGCAAGGGGAACAAACATATAAACATTTATCACATATTGTATTTAAAAAATATATAATATATGAGGATAATTATTATCCTAAATTTATTCTATGTAGGTGATTCAATGTTCTATCCTGATAAGATAATTAAAAAGGAAGTATCCGTACCCTATCCATTATATCAATCAGAAAAAGGAGAATATTTTATTGGTCAAACCCCAACATTAGAGGGGGAAAATCAACATGCCTTAGCAGCACTAAAAAATCCATCGAATTCACATATCAATATTTATGTAAATGCTATAACTGTAACAAATATTTCACAACTTAATTTATCATCTGAATTTTATCTTAGATCCACCTTAAATGATGGAATAACTAGTAACTCAGTTAGCTGTGTTAATTTAGCTATTATTCCAGCGCCAATTCCTAAAGCAAAAATTAAGTATCTGCCTACAACTACTGAACCGCCAAAAGATGGTGTAGCTATCTTCAGTAGGATCATCTCACCATATTCAACTTTAGTAATTGATGGTGGACAAATAATTATTTCACCTGGGCAATCTCTTGTTGTTTATCTTGGTGGCTTCCTCCCTATTGCATTTAATAGTACAATAGTCGCTTTCGGTTGGTGGGAAGAGAGAGTATGTGAATACTACGATTGCTATTGTTAAATAACTTGTTGCTTTCTTTATAAAACAACACTAATGGATGCAATATTTTTTTATCATTTTGAGTTTGAATTTAAGTAGTATCAAACTATTCACTGTACTGACTCATTAAAGGTTAATAATAAAAATAGCTAAATACAAATGATATTTAAAGCATAAGTGTTTAGCTATTTTTTGTGTTTTTCAATAGTCATATCTACCTATAATTACCCCTTGTAGTATGTTTCACTTATGATGCCTTTTGTTCATCAATGTAATTTAACCAGTTATGAAAACCCTCTTTTGAACTTACCACTTTCACTCCCATTTTTCGCACTGGAAAAGCACTACTGTTCACTAGTTCATATGCTTAATTTAATCCAATCCCTAAAAGATGCCATGGTATATTATAAGAAGTCATTTTATTGCTCAACGTTTATCAGCTTGCCTATATTCAGATGGTGTATATTTAGTATCTTTCTTAAAAGCTTTACTAAAATAGCTTATGTCGCTAAAACCAGTTCGTTCACTGATTTCATTTATCGTTAGCTTTGTATCTCTAAGTAGTGTCGTTGCAATTTTCATACGCAATTGTGTTAAGTACTGACTTATTGATAGTCCTGTGCTTTTTTTGAAATCAGCTAAAATCGTTGTTCTGTTTGTACAAAGCACTTGTGCAAGTTTTTCAATTGTGATTTTTTGATTATAGTTGGTTTGAAGATAATAAATGACATCAATCGTCAGTTTGGAAAAGCTTGAAAGTATACGAGTAGGGCAAATAGTTTCTTCACTCTCTTCAGGTCTTACTAGAGAAAATAAAATTTCAAACAGATATGCTCGACTTCGACATGGCCAAAAATCAGTGTTCTGCAATGTTAACTTTTCATTGAGCTGTTCAAGTTTTTGCATAATAATTAAGGAATTAATAGTATTAAGAGATATAATTTTTGAAGAAAGTTCAACATTGTGTTTGAATTTTACAAGGAATTCTAAATCTTGCCTATCGGATAACGGTAAATTGCATGGAGCATTGCAAATTTCAAAATCGAAATTACTGTTAATAACTGATGGCTTGAAAAAAAGAACGGTAATAGAGCTCTCCGATAATTTATGAAATATAATGTTGTCTTGTTCATTTAAGTATACTACATGAGCTCCGGTTAGGATATATTCATTTTCATTTATAGCAATGTGACTAGTTCCAGATTCAATATGAATAATTTTGTAATACTCTTTAGCTGATTGACTTTTAAGAGTTATAACATTATTGGTAACGTACAGATGACAAACATAACCTGAATGATAATCTACACCAATAGTACAAAAATTCATACAAACCATCCTTAATCAATTTGTTAATTAATTCCATTATGACAGATTGAATATGGTTTGTATATAGTTCAATTCAATTTTAGTAATAAGAATGTGTATTTAGTATGTGGTAGAAAGTTAATGCTTTTTCAGGTAAGTCTTCTTTTGAAATTTGTAATATGTTATTATACTCCGTAATCTTTCCATATTTCTTTTCAATTATAGGGAAGGCTAGAGCAGTATAGTGAGTTGGGATAACAATTTTAGGGTTTAATTGCTCAATTAATTTAAATCCCTTTTCATTCTCAAGAGACATGTCGGAATAGCTGTTTTGGAATTGCATAAATGCAATGTCAATATTACCAAGTGCCTTAAGTTGTTCAGCTGTTAATTTTGTTTGCCCTATATCACCCATATGTGCAATTCGGAGTCCATCAACCTCCAAAACAATAATTACATTTCCTGTAGTTTCATTTACTAAATCACTTGAATGCGAGGAATACATGGTGTAGATGTGAAAGTCATTTGTGTTGAAATCCTCTTTTGTATAGAAATTTTTTTTGGAATCATATAAATCAGTAAATCCGGGATCTATGTGGTCAGGGTGACCGTGAGTGGAGACAATTGCGGCGGGATTCAAATCAATAATATTTTTTCTAGGCATACGTGTTGGGTCAACTACAACGGATTCTCCTTTGCTTGAAGTTATAATATATGAGTTAAAAAGATAACTCCCGTCGCATGCTGACACAGTTTGAATTTGAACCTTACCGCTAGTATTTTCGGTCGTTGGCAATACTAATACTGGTTTTGAGGATGTTACAGATGCTGTTTCACTACTTAAATTGCTTGCGATACTACTTGTGTCAGTGTTTGTAGAACAACCTGTGAATAACAGAAATACTGAAAGAATAATTGGTACAAATCGCTTTTTCATATTGTAAACCTCCTAATATATCTAAGATGATATTATCATAACAACATATCGCATGAAATTAAATGCATTATTTACAATTAAATTTGTACAATTGTAAATATGTCTAAATGTTATATCAGAAAACAATCCATTCAATACGCCTTATCTTCCCCCTTTGACCACCTTAACAAAAGTTGATTATAAAACGTGTCCTTTCTCATCCTAAAAGTGTAGATTCCACTTCATTTCCACTCTCTCAAAAAGACGAAATGCAACCCCCATAGGTCCCACAAATTCAGTAAAACAGCCATTTAAACGCAAAAAGCCACTGACTTCTCAGTAATTTTAATTGTATCATACTTGACGTACGATTATGTGGATATTTATGTAAATGCTATAACTGTAACAAATATTTCAATACTTAATTTATCATCTGAATTTCATCTTAGATTTGCCTTAAATGATGGAATAACTAAAGCAAAAATTAAGTATCTGACTACAACTACTGAACCGCCAAAAGATTCTATTGAGTCCACCGCTTGTGCCAAAGCCTGCTACTAGTCCAGAGCCAAGACCAATCCATTTCCCTGCGTCTGCACCAAGCCATTCTGTTCCATAGTGGGTGCCGACCTGTCCTGCTAATAAAGTGTAAGCCATAACAACCATATTAGCTATGTGGTGTTACGGCTTTTCTTGTTTTATCTATTTTCAATAAGTGTTTTTAATAACTCTTCCGCTTTATCCATCTCAATTAGCATAGGGTTCATATAATCACTATAACTATCTAAATATGTATTGAGATAGATTTATCTTTACATTAGCTACACGGTATTATTATTTACACTATTTTACATAAAGCCCTAATTGTGTTTATATATAATAATTATATCACAGCAGTTACTTTTTCCATCATACTCCGATAGTACTTTCCCCCATACATATTCTTTTCCAACCACAATATTAGTATTAGTAAGAATTTCATCATGAATTTTCTTTCTTTGCATCTCATTCTCTTCAGATATAGAAGTATCAGCAACCATCAGGAGTACTGAATATATTAAGTTGTTTCTAAAGAAAAAGCGAACATAAAATTTATTATTATCTATTATTTGTTCACCTTCTAGGTATATCATTCTTTCTTCATTTTGATTATTGTAATAACATGTCCTTTTAAAATCTTTGAATGTAAATTCTGAGTCTATGACTAATTTTTCATTAATCTTTATTTTTCCATTTACTTTGTTAATCATACATATCCTCCTACTTAATTAATGGAATAATATCTATCGGAACTAAATATCCTTTACTAATTAAATCATCCGCACCTGGAGTAAATATCTGTGGCAAACCCCCACCTCCAAATTGTGGGTTTGATTTAGATATCCCAAAAGCTGCATCTATATCAATAGTTGCTTTGTATCCTTGCATATTGGATCTATACCCATGCACCATATTTTTTTCTACCTGTAATCCTTCAAATATTTTAGTAGCATCTCGCCCTGAACGTTCAATTGCTGATTTAGTTGTAAAGTATTCAGTACCATTAGGTTCCCCTCTATAAATAATCTTATCTTTCTTGATTGTAATATCCATATATTTGTCAACCCCAGGATACTTTCCTGTGCCTTGCCAACTTTGGGGCATTTCAGATGGGGTCTTTATACTTCCCTTGTTTCTCAATTCAAAAAGTTCATTGTAATCAAACGATTTTGATACTGTTGCATCTTGTACATTCTGTAAGCCTTTAACATATTGTGTGTATTGGTTTGCGTTCATTCCATATGGTATGTCGTATTTCCCTGCTTCAACATTATTCCAATACTTATTATACTGTATAGCGTCATTTGGACTCATTGCTTCTACGAAACTATGCGCTCCATTTACATTATACAGCTTATCAATCCTATTGAGTCCACCGCTTGTGCCAAAGCCTGCCACTAGTCCAGAGCCAAGACCAATCCATTTCCCAGCGTCTGCACCAAACCATTCTGTTCCATAGTGGGTTCCGACCTGTCCTGCTACATAACCACTTCCTGCGGAGATGCTATCTTTAACTAATTCTACACCAATTGCTTGTGGAATGGAAGTCCCTGCTGTTTTTGCCGCCTGATATCCTACTCCGACGGGAATTAATATGGTCAATGCTGAATGGTAAGTTTATTTGCATTATTAATAATACCCAGCAACCAAAATTAATTGAGTACTGGGTATAACTGATTTATAGCATTTCTTTTTCTACTGTTATTTCTGCCTCATCTTTATTTATCCATTTCTTATACATGCCTTTATCTATTGCACTATCCATTTGAAGCTCCTCACTGGTATTATCTAGTATATTATCTATAATAATTAATATTTTATCTTCCGTTTCCTCTAACACCATACATTCATATCCTTTATATTTTGCTGTTGTTTTTATATCATATATTTCTTCAATTTCACTTCTAGAAACATACTTAAAACATTTTACCATTTTATTTACCCCATCATGTGGTATAAAACCATTTTGAATATCTTTGCTATCACTAGAAAGTATAAGCCATAACACCTTATTTTCTATGCGTCAGAAATTGATGCTTTCCAACATTAGATATATGATGTTATGGTTTTTCATACTATTGTTATAACTTTTTGTAGATTTCGAGTAAACTCATCAGTTCCATGCCCAAAGTATCAGAATAATCCCATGAATCAATAATGTATCTAGGGAAACTAGGCGAAAACACTTTTGAATTATGAATTTTATTCATTTGCTCTAAGTCATTATTAATTGCATTAAGTTGATAAATAGACTTTTTACTAATTCCTTGTTCCACACTGGTTGTTTCTTGTTGTAATGCTGTCATTACCTCATTCAACTTCTTATCAAATTTCTGTTCTACTGTCATTTTATTATATCCTCCAAACTATTAACATACCATTGCTTTGCACCACCAATATATTGTGAGCCAAAACTCGTCTGTGCCGCTGCATTACCTGTAATCATTGTTGTACCACTCTTGACTTGAAATTGTTGAATTTCCGACATGCTATTCCATTCATATGGCAAAGCTAAATTTTGCCTATTTGTTACTGGTGAGAATGTTTCAAATAAATATCTCCCTTCAGCATTAGCATTTCCACCATAAAATCTTATTCCAAATGTACTATCGGTAGCAGTTTCCAATTTAATTGTCCCAACATTAAACGATTCCATAATCTGTTTTCTATATTGTCTTGGAACGCCCTGCGATTTTAAATAGTTGGATGCTTCTCTTGCACCCGCATATACATCATCAGTAGTCTTTATCTCTCCCTTATTTCTTAATTCAAAAAGTTCATTGAAATCGAAAGATTTTAATACTGTTGCATCTTGTACATTATTTAGTCCTTTAACATATTGTGTATATTGGGTGGCATTCATTCGATATGGTATGTCGTATTTCCCTGCTTCAACATTATTCCAATATTCGCTATATCTTTCTGCGTCTTTTGCGCTCATTGCATCCATGAAACTATGTGCTCCATTTACATTATACAGCTTATCAATCCTATTGAGTCCACCGCTTGTTCCAAATCCTGCCACTAGTCCAGAGCCAAGACCAATCCATTTCCCAGCGTCTGCACCAAACCATTCGGTTGCATAGTAGGTGCCGATTTGTCCTGCTACATAACCACTTCCTGCACAAATGCTATCTTTAATTAATTCTACACCAATTGCACGTGAAATGGAAGCCCCTGCTGTTTTAGGGTAAAAAAACCCATAATGCAATATTGGCTATATGAATATATATCAATATGCATTATGGGTTTTTTAGTAATATTATTCTAATTTTCTTTGTAATGTACCATATCATATGGATAATATGGTACATCTTTTAAATCACTGTCATCCAATCCAAGAATTTTAACTATAGCGCCAGTTTCAAAACTCCAATAGCCATAATATAAGTTTTCTTTACTTTTATGCAAATCATACCAACTTGAATCGTTATGTCCCCAATACCATTTTTCTCCTAAATATATTTTAAATCTGTCAATAAAATTGTTATTTACAATTAATGCTTTTTGCAATTCACCATATGGTTCTTCAAACTTTATTGTCCCTTCAATTTTATATGGACTACTTTTACCTTTGTCCAATAAAAAATTAAATAACCAATCATTAGTCTGAGATTCCACTATCAAATCTTTAATTATTGCTAAAGTTTCACCTCTCACCTCAAGCATAATACCAATACACAACATCCATAATGTCTCTACATATAAATCTACATTCCACACATTAGGTAATTCCTGTATCAACTGAATATAGTTATTTTGAATTTCACTTATATTTGTTCCACATGAATACTTAGCTATCACTATTTGTATTTTCAAACTACAAATTTTTCTTTTCACTGTTAGGACTCTATCTTCACTAACCTCATTATTAAATAATTTTGTTTCAAATCTTTCCACCCTTTTTTCTTGTCTGCCAATATATTCTATAAAATAATCTTTGCTTTTAATAATATCTCTCATCTAATAACTCCTTCTTATTTAGGTGCATTACCTATTGAATCTAGCGACTTTGTTATTATCTCGCCATCTGTTAAAATATTAGTTAATACTTTGTCATATCCATTTAACAAAATATCATCTGCCATATTTTCACCTACTGCATTTTCTAATCTAGTTTCAATCCATGTATCGCTCATCTGCTTACCATCTTTTGTGTAACCTAATTTAGAACTTCCATATTTAGCTTCTGCAACTATATATTTTGGTGGTGGTCCTGGGTTAAGATACACACCATCTATACCTTGATGTGTTGAACCATTTAAATCTGTGACTCTATCTGTGCTAATTCTTTCATATCCTTGGCTTTCAAAGTAATCATCCATCTTCATTTCTCCGTAATTACCCTTTTGCATATTTGTTTCTAACTTTATGCCTCCACCATCAACAGAATCAATTATACTTCTCTGTGTTTGTCTTGCTGAATCTAAAACATCGTTCACATTGAAACTATGTGCTCCATTCACATTAAACGCATTATCAATCCTATTGAGCCCAGCGCTCGTTCCAAAACCTGCTACTAGTCCAGAGCCAAGACCAATCCATTTCCCTGCGTCTGGACCAAACCATTCTGTTCCATAGTGGGTGCCGACCTGTCCTGCCACATAACCACTTCCTGCAGAAACGATGTCTTTAGTAAATTCTACACCAATTGCACGTGAAATGGAAGTCCCTGCCGTTTTTGCCGCCTGATATCCTACTCCGACGGGAATTATTGCCCCTGCTACAAAAGTGCTCGTATTTCCCCAAACATCATATACCTGATGATTTCCCATGAATATCGTATCACGCAACGGGTTCCATGCTGCTGTGTATGCATCTCCCACTAACCCATATTTGATTTCCTGCCCCGCCTCATACATATTCGACGCACCGTAAGCTATGGAACTCGTTCCTGCTACTACAGCCACCACAACTATTGGAGTTGCAGCTCCGGCAGTACAAACAATAGCCACGGTGCCTACGATAACCGCCCCAGCTCCGGCGACCCATTTCCATGCTCCATCCTTAGCTCGTTGATCCGCCCATTCCTTTTCTAAAACAGTAAGGCGTTCACTCTCGTTTTTTCCTGCAACCTTTAGTTGGTCACTAAGTTCATCTCTTTGTGTAGCTGTATCCTGCAAAGCCTTGTAAAGATTAAGAAACTTATAAGACTTGGTAGTGTTTCCTGACTGGTAATTTGCTACACTATTATTGTCATTTGCCATATACTCTGCAATATATTCCTTTAACGCATACAGCATTTTTTCCAGATTTGTAAAATCGTTTCGGACGTGTTCAAGTTCATAAGTTCCAGTTTTATCTTTTAGTTCTTTTGTTCTTTGGAAAACTGTGAAATAACAATCATCGACGTCAAACGAATTCGGCACATTAACACCCATAATATCGCTTATCGTATTCGCTGTACCCACCAAATTTGCATTTTCATCATTGAACTGCCCTTGCGACTGGGGGAAAAATGATATCAATTCATTAAAAGTATTTTCACATAGTTCAAAATGCAAATCGCTATCGATTGACTGATTATAACCATCTTTATACAGTAAAAAGCGTGATTTATATTCATTGAACAGTTCACCAATACTTATCAGGATGGTGTAATGCACATCTGAGAGATAACTTTTCACGCTGTCTGCCCCTGCGCCTTCAAAAGGTTTCATTTCTATAAAAGACTTCAATTGATTGGCAACCTGATCAAGTTGCCCAGTCCACCCAGATATTTTACTATTGGCATGAAACCATGTACTTGTAATATCATCATACTTAACTAAAAAAGCCGTATCAATCACCCTTCCATGTTACTGATGTTTTTCAAATCAATATATTTTCTTGGTAACCATAAGCAAATATGTTAACAATATACTTATCTTTCTATGGACGTATACGCATGTCACCAGCCAAAGCTACATCCGTTCTCACCATATTACTGCATACTTTTGAAACTGCTTGTATATCTTTTAAAAGTAAACCCTTGTATTGCTCCAGTGTACAACCAATTGCTATTAATTCTTCTCTATACTTTTGCAAAGTATCTGCACTTGATGTGATTTCAGGTAGCTGTCCTACATCTGAGATAATATTTTCTGCACCAGATTTTAGACTATTTAGCGTTACAAAGAATAAAACTTCATTAATACATATCATATTGGGCATAAACTGATTCCCCTTTAATTTATAAGATTCTCAATTTCGTTAAAAAGACTATTGATAGCACTGGCAATCCAGCCGATAATACCTTCCTCTTCCCTTGATTGATTCTCTAATTCTGTAATTTTATTGCATATATCGTCCAATACATCATCCACATTCGAATGATACTTATCATAATCGCTTCGGAATGTTCCAGATGTAAAAGAATGGTACCAATTGTACTCGTAACCCTTCCAAGTCTCATCTTGATCTTCTTTTTCTTTTACACCTTTTTTTAGATCGCCTATATTATCCTTTATCATGGCAATCTGACTTTTTGATACACGTAGACGTTTAAGCTTTTCTTCTATAATAGCTTTTTCCCGTTCATGCTCGGCTTTTTCAGACTGCTTCCGTGATTTTTCAGACTCTAATTCCTCTCGTCCCATTACTATCCTTCCTCGTTCTTGACAGCCGTCGTATTTTGTTGATTGAGTTGATATGGATTACCTCTCTTAAGTGGAGTTTTTTCTAGCCATTCATTGATGTTTTCTACCATCATTACATCATCATCATCAGTGAACCCTTTGAACACAACCTTTGCTATATCAGCATGGTTAAAGTACATGACACTATCTCCCATCAATCCTTCTGGATACAGGCATGCTCCATAATCAAAATATTTTGTCTCCCCATTGATAACTGTGGCAAGCCCACGGGCAATAATCATGGACTTTTTCACGCCACCTTTAACAATAACAATACTGCCAATCGGTAAAAAAACAATGTTATCCATTTTAGACCTCGCTTTTCTAGTGCATAATTGCACATTTAAGTAATATACTTTAGTCGCTGACTTACAATACCTTTTTGATGATAAGAAACCTAAATATCTTCAACATCTTTTTTTCTGCTAAATTGGAATGACAATAATATATAAAGTAAAACAAAACAAATCATTATAAAGAAACAAAGCATAACTATTTCAGTCATTTTTATCAAGTCTACCTGTTCATATCCATTCATAATTTGTGGTGTCCTAATATTTGTATTTACAAAATCCACGGGTGCTATGGTAAACTCAACCACATCTTTATTAATAACTGAATCTATCCTACTGTTGGGCATCATGGAAGAGAAAAAACCTAAAAGTTGTTTATTTTCCTTACTGCTCGCTGTTTTTGCTGTGTAAAAAATATTCAACCCTTGCTGAAGATTTTTCTGTTCTGTAACATGGCAATCAATAGCACTGTTCTTCAAATCAAAAACATACTTGTTGTATCCAATATATGCTTGATTCAATAAAGCAGTATTGCTTTCCTGATTGAGGTTAAGTTCCTTTTCCACAGTATATAAATGGCTAGAATACTTATTTACATAGGAGTAAGCTTTGCTTTTAACCTCACTTGTTAGATAGTTACTTGGGTTGTAATTATGAGTTCTGTCCTCTATCTCTTTGAGCGCATAATTTAGTTCCTCTGGCCTTTGTGGTATAATTAGTTGCTCTTTTAAAGGAAATTTCGGCATTTCTGGTAGTTCCAATTTGTTTTCAAAGTCAGGAGGGATAGGAATTTTTGCATCAATATTGCCCACAGCTTCTAAATCAGGACAATTGTCAAACGCTTCATCTACCCATGGGACAACTGTCTCCAATTTAGGTGGCAGTTTAAAATCGTCTGGCAACACCAACTCGGGAGGTGGTGGATCCTCCTTGGGGGGAAGTGGCGGTTCCACATCGCCTGGCAAATCCTCCTTGGGGGGAAGTGGCGGTTCCACATCTCCCGGCAGATCCTCCTTGGGGGGAAGTGGCGGTTCCACATCGCCTGGCAAATCCTCCTTTGGGGGAAGTGGCGGATCCACATCTCCCGGCAGATTCTCCTTTGGGGGAAGTGGTGGTTTTACATCGCCTGGCAAATCCTCCTTTGGGGGAAGTGGCGGATCCACATCTCCCGGCAGATCCTCCTTTGGGGGAAGTGGTGGTTTTACATCACCTGGCAGATCCTCCTTTGGGGGAAGTGGCGGATCCACATCTCCCGGCAGATCCTCCTTTGGGGGAAGTGGTTCGTCTTTATTTAGGCTTGCCACATATTCTTCTAGATCCTTTTGCCAGCTTTGCAAAGCCTCCTCGTACGTGTTGATCTTTGCATAATTATCATTATATTCAACTAAAGCAACTCGGATGTCTGTCTCCCGATCTGCCTGTATTGTCTTAATTTTATTGCCCCATATCTGGGCATCTGTTCTCCATTGGCTTACTCTGTTAAGAAATTCAATTACTGATCCGTAGTAAGTAAGGGCTTCTCCCTTGTACTTTTCTAAAGCAGCTTGCCAATCTTCATTACCCTTACTCCATAATTTTGCTAAAACAAGCCATTCATTCATTTGCTTGCCCCAATTTTCAACTTCATTGTTTCGGTCTGTAACTTTTGATTCCCACACTAACAATTGATCTTTCCATTGAGATGAATTTCCATTAATATCCCTTACAAGACCTACTAGACGTCCTTCAAAAACTGTATACTCATGTGTGGCCTTATTATAACTTCCTAAGTATTCATTTGACATATCATCTGCATATTCTCGGACTTGGTTTATAAAAGCCTCAAAACTAATATGGTTTGGTTCAAGTGGAGAATTTGGTACATCACCTAAATCTAGGGATTGCGTAAAGTTATGTAGTTTGACTTTATTAAGTGCCTCCATATCGTCAGTATCATTTTCAAAGAGTTCTCCCACTTGTTTCTGCGCGGAATGCATTTCGTCATAAATGGAATAAACATACATATATGAGATCATCTGATTTACTTCATACTGTAAATCTATTACTCTTTGATAAGATTCAATATATTTTGCTTCGGGAAGCTTTGCATTGATCATAAATTCCAGATTTACCTTTTCCGGTTTTTCAGTATTAATAGACACAACATGAGAGGAAAGGTTGGAGGAGAAAGTTATTATAGCACCATACGTTCCTTGATCATATCCAGCCTGTGCAGCCTGTGCCGACACCAACACATACCCGTCATCAAGCTTATCAATTACAGCTGCAGAATAGTTTTCCTTTACACCGTTATTAATAGCACCCATATCCTGATTAACCACCGCAATAGTGGTCTGAATATTTTTGCTATGTTGCTGCTGTTTTTGATTCCGGTCTGACTCCGCATGAATTCCGAGCCAGATACCTGCTGTAATAACAAAACAGGTTGTTGTCAAACTTAATATAATCCATTTTTTCTTCATTTTTGTTTCCTCCAAATTCCCTTTCATTTTATAATGGTTACGGTGCTAATGGTATCTTAACCATCTTCGTACCGCCACGACAATACAAAAATCCCATATCAACCTGCTGTCGATAATTTCTTGGCGCCTGCACCATGAAAACAGACTGTTCTGCCGCATTTCCTAGTACAATTCCGCTCTGTGTATCTTTTAATGCTTTAGTTATATTATCATAGCCCCTCAACCTTGATGGTAACGTCGTTGCAATGATACATACTCCACATTCCACTGCCTGTTCCAGCAATTTTTCCATATGCGCCTCTATTGGCTTACAGATTTCAACAAAACGGTCTGCATCATCAATTAGCATTAGAACAACAGGTAGCTTGGCATAAAAATCTCTTGGTCTCATCCCCTCATTGCTATGAGAAAACATATCTTTGCGCTGCTCCAACAGTTTTTCCAATTGAAAGGCAAACTCCGTTATCTGTACCTCGCTGTTTACATAAACTGAATTTTCTTCTTGTTCTAAATCCTGCAGGTCATATCCTCTAGAATCAGATATGAAAACTTTTTCGGCAATACACTGCTTGAATATTAGTTTCAATAAATTCGTTTTTCCTGTCTGAGGAGTTCCAATAATCAGATGTTTTGACATATTCATATCTATATACTGTACTTCAACATCTTCCGTGTCCATACCCACAGCTACCTGTCTATCACCATTTTTTGCAGCTTTGAAAAACTTTACATAGCTGAGGATTTCTGGTAACATTTTGATTTCTTCTGCTCTTGGAGCAGTATTATTTGTTTCAATGTGCCTAACAACTTTGCCTATTTCATGGACATAATCGTTTTCACTTTCAAACGCAACTGGCAGATATGACTGCATAATACTAACGCTATCCAGTTTTACAAGAGCCCTACCTTTGATTTCTGTCAATTTATAATTTGAACGCCCTACCACAGCTGTGATTTCTGTTGGATCAAACATAAACTGGGCAATTTTATTTTTAAAATTGTTAATCACCGCATAGCGAACAACATTAATTCGAGAAGCGGAAATGACTGTATAAATACCAACACCTACGCCATCACGTGTCAACTTGATTAGAAATTCTTCAAATTCCGTACCGATTTCCTTAACAACATCATAGTTATCGATAAAGACCATAATTGCTGGTATTTTTTCTTTCTCTAACGAATTATACATTTTAAAATTCATTGCACTTGTCTTTGCAAACAACAACTTTCTCCTACGCATCTCTTCCATTAAATGCTTAACAAGCTTTTTCAATTTTTCATTATCGTCAAATGTGAGATAGTCTGCGGTGTGTGGAAGTAAACGTAACTGGATTAGGGATGAATTTCCATAATCTAAGACATAATAGTGCATCAAGCTCGAAGAATTTTTCGATGCCAAAGTCAATGCAATCGTCATTTCCATTGTCGATTTACCAAAACCCGAAGCACCAAAAACAGCAAGATTACCGTCACTTATGAAATCATGAACATATTCCATCTGTTCTTGTCTCTCAGGTATATCCACTATACCTAGTGGAACGCTTAAATCGCACCCTTGTAACTTCCCAGTATCATTTTGCACGTCAGCTAGATGGGATGTTACAATTTTATCTGCCAACGGTGGGAGCCATGGTTTTTCCACTTGTAAAGCATCCATTGACTGATAAATAGTGTTTATGTGATCCACTACAGCATCAAGCTGTGTTAGTTTAATGTTGCTTTCTGTCTCTAGACTGCTCAGATCATGATTGAGCAGTTGTCCCTGACCCAAAGAATTAATTAAGTATACTCGGCTGTCAAAGCCTTGTTTTACAATGGTTTCACTATAAGTAGCACCACTCCATGCCGACTGGAACAATTCATATATTTCATTGTTTCCAACCTGCAGATATGCTCGACCTGGCTGTGTGATTCTTGCCGCATCTGGAGTCTTAAGCACTTCCTTACTGTCGGATTCGTCCTGCACCTTAAGTGCCAGTTTAAACCTAGAGTTACTCCAGATTTGATCATCTACTACACCAGTAGGTTTTTGGGTTGCCAAAATCAGATGAACGCCTAAACTTCGGCCAATACGCGCCGCACTGACTAGCTCTGTCATGAAGTCCGGCTGCTCCTTTTTTAATTCTGCAAATTCATCAGATATTAAAAAAAGATGCGGTAACGGTTTATTCGCTTCCCCTGCTTTGAACATTTTTGTGTACTGGTTGATATTATTTACGCCATATTCATTAAAAATCCTTTGTCTGCGCGCAAGTTCGCTTTTAATAGATGCAAGAGCGCGCATACTTTCGCTTCCGTCCAAATTCGTGATTGTACCAAGCAAATGTGGCAATTTATTAAATAAATTTGCCATGCCTCCACCCTTATAGTCAATTAGCAAAAATCCAACTTCATGAGGATGAAAGTTTACTGCTAGGGATAATATGTAAGACTGTAGGATTTCGGATTTACCAGAACCAGTAGTACCGGCTACTAGCCCATGAGGGCCATGAGCTTTTTCGTGGAGATCTAGATATACATAATCATCTTTTGCTCTGACACCTAGTGGCACTGCCAAGGATTTATAG
>JBAQWI010000426.1:0-9309 GCA_049298835.1 Oscillospiraceae bacterium | reverse complement strand
CAACTTTATGATCCTAGCCATGTAGCGGTTATGCGTATGATTAAAATGGTGGTAGAAAACGGGAAAAAGAATGGCGTATGGACTGGAATCTGCGGGGAGTGTGCATCAGATTTAGAGCTAGTCCCTATCTTTCTTGCTATGGGTATTGTAGAGCTTTCTGTTACACCTACAATGGTGTTAGATGTTAGGGGGAAAATTCGTAGTATCAATATTGGTGATTATAAAGAAGAAGTTATAAAACGCTTGGCTGGAGGAACTAATTATGAACTATATGATAAATAAAGTATTTAATAATAATGTAGTTCTTGCACAAGAACACGGTGGCAAGCAGGTCGTCCTTATAAGTAAAGGCATAGGATTTTCTATAAAAAAGGGACAAGAAATTACCTGTGACGGCAGAGATAAAAAGGTATTCCATATATTAGATGAAAGCGAAATCTATACCAATAAAGTGAGTTATGATATTGAAAAAGTTAAAGTTGCAACATCTGAAATTGTTCAAATAGCACGTGAAAAATTGGGAATTACAAGTGATAAATTATATGATGCACTGTATGACCATATCTCATTTGCGTTAGAACGTTTAAACAGAGGTTTGCCAATTGATAACCCATTTATTGATGAAATTGCAATCATGTGTAGTTGTGAATGCGAAGTAGCAGATATTGCAGCCACAATAATTAAGGATCAAATTGAGGTGAACATTGGCGAAGCCGAAAAAGGATTTATTGCATTGCACCTCTACTCGGTGCGTAAAAATAAGCATATTAATGTGGCTATTAAGGGTGCACGTGTCTATAAGAAAGCTGTAGATATGGTGGGTGAAAAATTCGGTAAAGAATTTGATGCCAGTTCATCTGCATATAAAATATTTTTGATGACGCTAAATCGACTAATTAACGCAAGCGTAAAGAAAAAGTTGATTGAAATGCCTATTAAAGAGTATGTGAAATTACAGATGCCAACTTATTATAAGTTAGCACAGGAAATTTCTGAAATTATACAGGAAGAACTTGATATAGACTTTTCAGACGATGCTGAGGCATTTCTTGCGGTGAATATATGCAAGTTTGTCCAAATTTAATAAAGTCAATTAAATACTATACAGCGAATATTGAAAGGATAAACCTATGGGATTAATAAACAAATTATTTGGAGTAAAAAAAGATAAGAGCAATATTATAGTAGCACCTGTTCAAGGCGAGGTTGTGGCACTTTCTGAAGTTTCTGACCCCACGTTTGGTGAGGAGATTCTCGGTAAGGGTGTAGCAATTAATCCAACTAGTGGAACGGTAGTATCTCCCGTTGATGGTACAATTGTCTTGATGTTTGAAACAGGGCACGCTGTCAGTATATTATCTGATTCGGGTGTGGAAGTTTTAATACACATCGGGTTGGAAACAATTAACTTAAAGGGGCAGTTTTATAAAAAGTATGTCAAAAATGGAGATAAAGTAAACGTAGGAGACAAATTAATTGAGTTTGATTTAAACGCTATAAAACAGGCAGGTTATGACATTATTACTCCAATCATAATATGTAATACATCAGACTATAGTGAAGTTAAAACCTTTATAAGCAAAGACTTGCAAGTTCTTGATAAAATTATTGAACTGATAAATTAGAGTGATTTAGAGCTTAATCTACCGATAAGCTCTGAAGATATAAAATATGCAGTCTTAAAGGCTGCATCAAAAGAAAGAGGAGGAATTCTTTTATGATGAAGTATCTGCAAAGACTTGGCAAATCCCTCATGCTCCCTGTTGCGTGTTTACCTGTTGCTGGTATTTTAATGGGTGTTGGTTACTGGATTAGTCCAAACATTATGGCAGGTGGAGATGCTAATAATGCATTCGCTTTCATTATTGCCACTTTCCTAGTGAAGGCGGGAGCTGCACTAATTGACAACATGGCTATCTTATTTACCATCGGTGTTGCTGTGGGTATGGCCGATGACCACGATGGCACATCTGCACTATCAGGCATTGTTTCTTGGTTAATGATTCAAACTCTTTTATCCCCTGGTGCCGTTGCGGTATTCCAAGGAATTGAAGTTGCTGCAGTAAATCCTGCTTTTGGTAAAATTGGCAACCAATTTATTGGTATCCTTTGTGGTTTGATTGGTGCTGCATGCTACAATCGATTTAAGAACACTAGGTTACCAGATGCACTTGGCTTCTTTAGTGGAAAACGTTGTGTTGCAATAGTAACTGCTGGTGTTACAGTTTTAGTTTCAATCGTCCTATTCTTTGTATGGCCAGTTCTTTATAGTGGTCTTGTTGGACTAGGCAAAGCTATCGTAGGCACAGGCGCTATCGGCGCAGGTATCTATGCGTTCCTTAATCGCTTACTTATTCCAATTGGATTACATCATGCACTTAACTCTGTATTCTGGTTTGACGTTGCAGGTGTAAGTGATTTAACTAACTTCTGGTCTGGTAAAGGCACATTGGGCACAACAGGTATGTACATGTCAGGTTTCTTCCCTGTTATGATGTTTGGTTTACCTGCTGCTGCATTGGCAATGTATCACACAGCAAAAACTAATAAAAAGAAAGTTGTTGCTGGTCTGTTAGGCGCTGCCGCTCTTTGCTCATTCTTTACTGGCGTTACTGAACCTTTAGAGTTTGCCTTTATGTTTATGGCTCCTGCTCTATATGTTGTTCATGCATTACTTACTGGTGTTTCTGCCTTTGTTGTAGCTTTATTACCAGCAAGAGCTGGCTTTAACTTTAGTGCTGGTTTAGTAGACTACATATTAAGTTTTAAGGCACCTATGGCACAAAACCCACTACTTCTCATTCCAATAGGTCTAGTTGTTGGCGCTATCTACTATGTAATTTTCCGTTTTGTTATCACAAAATTTAACCTTAAAACACCAGGTAGAGAAGATGATGATGTTGATGAATCAGAAAAACAAGTTGTTCTATCAAATAAGAATTTTGCAGCAGTTGCAACTATCATTCTTGAAGGTTTAGGCGGAAAAGAAAATGTTGTTTCAGTTGACAATTGTATTACTAGATTAAGACTTGAAATTAAAGATTATACTAAAGTCGATGATAAGAAGATTAAGTCTGCTGGCGTTGCTGGGGTAATTAGACCAAGCAAGACTAGCGTACAGGTTATCGTGGGCATGCAAGTACAGTTTGTTGCTGATGAGTTTAAAAAATTATTGTAGATTTTTAGATACATATAACACATTAGCGGTGGCAGTGCAAAATTTCCAAATGCCCTCATAAGTGAAAGAAAATTTAATTAAACAATCATATTGGAATGAGTTCTGTATTCAACAGGGCTCATTCTTGGTCTTGAGGCAATAGTGAACAATGATTTTTCTATTATACAGATCAAATATTGCTTTAAGCATAAAAAAACTGCACCTCCTTTCGATATTCATGTAATATAGTAATTACATGAATATCGAAAGGAGGTGCAGTTGACTATTAGTTTGATTTTCTTTTTATTATTTGTTTATTATCATTATCGCTATGCTTGTTCTAAAAGTTCTTTTTGCATTTTTTTAGGCATCGATTGAAAAATCAATTGGTATGACGTGTTAACCATACTCCTCAAAATATCTTCTGGGACGTTTCCATCTAAACAAACGGAATTCCAATGCTCTTTATTCATATAGTATCCACTAACAATATCTGAATATTGCTCTCTTAAAAATGCACCATACATTGGTTCGCATTTTAATGTTATAATTGGTCTCCCTGCTTTGTCTGTACAGATAGCTGCAAACATTTTATTTTTCAATAAATATCTGTCCCAGCCCCATTCTACTTTAAAATCCTTTTGAGCTCCTTTTTTGGATAAAAGATGTTGATCTAGCCAATCATATTTCATAACCATTACCCACCTCATAAAAATACTAATTTATATTTCGCTGGAAGACATAATCTTAAAGCCTTTTCCCATTAATACTTCAATTGCCTTTTCGTTATCTTCTACCCTTAATATAACATAGGCTGTTTTTTCGCAACGACTCAAAAAAGCATACATATACTCAACGCTAATTTCTTCTTTGTCAAGCTCTGCCATTGCTTTATGCAATCCACCAGGAGTATCATCAATTCCAATGCCGATTACCTTGGTAAGTGATACTGTAAATCCGTCTTCTTTTAGCACCTCAACAGCTTTATTAGGATTGTCTACAATAATACGCAAGATACCAAAATCTTTCGTATCAGCTATACACAATGCACGAATATCGATGGCATTATCTTGTAATACCTTTGTAATTTCTGCCAATCTTCCCCGTTTGTTTTCTACAAAAATAGATATTTGCTTAATTATCATATTCTATGCCCCCTTAATATTGTTGACGATTATCAATGATACGTTTTGCTTTTCCCTCAGAACGTTCAATTGACTTTGGCTCTACCAATTTGATATTTGCAGCAATTCCAAGTAGAGACTCAACAGCTGATCTGATTTGATGCTCTTTTTCTTCAACAAGTCTTACTGCGTCAAATGCCATATCTTGTGACATTTCAACCAAAATTTCGAGTGTATCAAGATTGTTTTTACGGTTTATTATCAGCTGATAATGTGGTGATACATCTGGAATATCAAGCAAAACACTCTCGATTTGAGATGGAAACACATTTACGCCCCGAATAATAAGCATATCGTCACTTCTACCCATTGGCTTTGTCATTTTTACAAGCGTTCTTCCACAGGTGCATTTTCCCCTAGTTAAAACCGCAATGTCTTTTGTACGATAACGAATTAGTGGCAATGCTTCTTTTGTGATACAGGTAAACACAAGCTCACCTTGAATGCCATCTTCTAAAACTTCGCCTGTTTTTGGATCAATTATTTCTGGAATAAAGTGGTCCTCGTTAATATGCATTCCATTTTGCTCTGCACATTCATAAGAAACCCCTGGTCCCATAATTTCAGACAATCCATAGATGTCATATGCCTTAATGCCTAGTTTTGACTCAATTTCTTTACGCATTTCCTCAGACCATGGCTCTGCCCCAAAGATACCAGCTTTAAGATGAAGTTTTGATTTATCAATACCCATTTCCTCCATTGTTTCGGCTAAATATAGCGCATAAGATGGAGTGCAACAAATAATTGATGAACCAAAATCTTGCATTATGGTAATCTGACGCTTGGTATTTCCAACCGAAGCTGGAATTGCAGTCGCCTTAATACGTTCCGCACCATAGTGCATTCCCATTCCACCTGTAAATAAACCGTATCCATAGGAAACGTGCACAAAATCTTTTGCTTGTGCTCCAGCGGCAGTTAAGGCTCTCGCCGCACATTCAGACCAAATTTCAATATCCTTTTCGGTGTAACCAACAACAGTTTGTTTTCCAGTTGTTCCACTTGAAGCATGAATACGAACAACCTTTTCTGTATTAACCGCAAACATTCCATATGGATAGGTATCACGCAAGTCTTGCTTTATTGTAAACGGAAGTTTGGACAAATCCTTTACAGACTTGATATCCTCTGGCTTTACGCCGTGTTTATCAAAAAGGTCTTTGTAAAACGGTACATTTTCGTATACACGTCTTACTGTAACCGATAATCTATATGATTGCAATGCTTCAATTTCACTTCTAGGTGCGGTTTCAATATCTTTATCCCAGTAGCAGGCTGAGCCTGCACCCATATCGCGTACAAAATTAGAATTGTTATTTTCACCTTTTTGCTCGCGTTGCAAGTTTTTATTATTTTCACTCAAATTAATCATCTCCTTTGTTCAAAATTAGCCAAACCCTCTTAGATATTTGCGCCTAAATCGAAAGCCTTTTTATTAATTGCAAGGAATTTCTTTGGAACACATTCCTCAATTGCAGTTTGCCATATTTCACTTGAAAATTCCATATAGCGTGATAAAACGCCCATTAGTACAACATTAGTTGCCTTTGGAGAACCTGCCTCTTGCGCAAGCTTTAGCGCATCAATCGCCAAAATATCAACTGATTTCTCTCTGGTTTTTTCTATTAAATCACAAGGATATTGTGCTGCACCTGTAATTACAGGCATTGGATCAATCTCTTGTGAACTTGTAATCATTTTACCACCTTTTTTAAGGAATGACAACCACCTTGCTGCCTCTAATTTTTCAAAAGAAACGATAAAATCTGCTTCACCCTCATCAACGATAGGAGAATATACCTTTGTTCCATATTTTACATAGGTTACAACTGAACCACCACGTTGGCTCATTCCGTGAACCTCGCTCACTTTTACGTCATAGCCCTTTTGCACAATTGCATGACCAATAATCCTGCTCGCAAGCAGTGTTCCCTGCCCGCCAACACCGACTATCATAATACTTTTTACGTCACTCATTATTTTCCTCCTCCTTCATTGATTGCTCCAAATGCACACAAGTCCTTGCATAAGCCACAGCCAACACAGATGGTTTTATCAATTACAGCTTTGTTCTCTTTGATACTGATTGCAGGACAACCAATCTTCATACAGGATTTGCAAGTTCTACATTTGTCCTTTTGTATATCATAAGGAGGGCTTAATTTAACGGATTTTAGCAACGCACAAGGACGTCGAGCTATAATAACTGATGCCTCATCTGACAAAAGCTCACGTTTTAGTACTTCATCGCAAGTCTTTAAATCGTATGGATCAACCACAGTGATGCGGTTAATTCCAACTGCCTCACATACTTTCTCAAGGCTAATTTTCGTTGCAGGATTACCTTTGATATTGTAGCCCGTAGTTGGATTTTGCTGATGTCCTGTCATACCCGTAATTGAGTTATCTAGGATAATAACAGTTGAATTCGAGTTGTTGTAAGCAATGTTTGCAAGCCCTGTAATTCCAGAGTGCATAAATGTGGAGTCGCCAATTACTGCAACAGATTTATGCTCGCTATTTGCACCATTTGCCTTGTTGAAGCCATGCAGTCCAGAGATTGAAGCACCCATACAAATGGTTGTATCAATCGCTGAGAGTGGCGCTTGTGCTCCTAGAGTATAGCAACCGATATCACCTGACACCATAACTTTGTTTTTGACAAGGGTGTAAAACATTCCTCTGTGAGGGCACCCTGCACACATGACTGGAGGTCTAACTGGAATCGTTTCATCTAGTGCAATTGTTTCGCCATTAGCGATTCCCATTTTTTCTCTTACAATATTTTGACTAATTTCTCCAATTAAAGAGAATGTATCTTTTCCTTTAACTTCAATGCCAAGCTTTTTAACATGAGTCTCAATTACATCGTCTAACTCTTCTATAACATATAACTTATCAACTTTTTTCGCAAATGCTATAATTTTTTCAACTGGCAATGGGTTTACAATACCCAATTTCAAATAACTTGCGTTGTCACCTAAAGCTTCCCTTGCGTACTGATACGCCGCTCCAGATGTAACAATTCCAATTTTCGTACTAGCGATAAACTCTTGGTTAATTGGAGTAGCCTCAGAATATGTAATTAAATTAAGGGTACGTTGCTCAACAATAGGATGCTTTCTCTTTGCCGCTCCTGGCATCATTACATATTTTAGTGGGTCTTTAACGTAAGCTTTTTTCTCCGGTAAAATACGGCCTGAAGTGCTTACTAAGCTTTGTGAATGTGAAATCCTAGTAGATAATCGTATGATTACCGGTGTATCAAAATGCTCAGAAATTTCATATGCAAGTTTGGTATACTCCAAACACTCTTTTGAGTCAGCAGGCTCTAGCATTGGGATTTTACCTGCGATTGCATAGTGACGTGAGTCTTGCTCATTTTGTGATGAATGCATACCTGGATCATCGGCTACTGCGATTACCAACCCAGCATTAATGCCTGTGTATGACGCTGTGAAAAGTGGATCTGCCGCAACGTTTAATCCAACGTGTTTCATTGCACAAAATGCCCTTTTTCCACCAATAGCGGCGCCTAATGCTACTTCAAGTGCTACCTTTTCGTTAGGTGCCCATTCGCAATAAATCTCTTCAAATTTTGCAGCTTCTTCTGTAATTTCGGTGCTAGGTGTTCCTGGGTAGCTTGATATTACGCAGCAGCCAGCCTCATACAAGCCTCGTGCAACTGCAGCATTACCAAGCATTAATATTTTGTTATCCAAATGATTTTCCCCCTATTTATTCCTTAAATCAATAATTCTTTTTGCTTTACCTTGAAAACGCTCAAGAGATTTTGGCTCAATTAAGGATACCTTTGCATCAATTCCCAAAACTGTTTTCAAATTATCTCTTACCTTTTGCTGTAGGAGCTCCAACGCACCATAGTTGTCAAGCAACGAGCTGTCGATAAGCTCAACTTGAACTTCTAATGTATCCATATATCCCTCACGTCTAACTACAAGCTGATAGTGTGGACCGATATGCTGCATAACAACAAGCACACTTTCAATTTGTGAAGGAAAGACATTAACACCACGAATTTTAAGCATATCGTCGCTTCTGCCTTTGATTTTATCCATGCGTACAAAGGTTCTTCCGCACTCACATGGCTCATAATTGAGTCTAGATATATCCTTTGTTCTGTAGCGGAGCATTGGTATACCCTGCTTAGTGATAGTCGTTATTACAAGCTCACCAGTTTCATCTTTATCAAGGACATTACCAGTTTTGCTATCTATAATTTCTGGGATAAAGTGATCTTCATTAATGTGCATTCCCTGTCTTAAATGACACTCACCAGACACACCAGGCCCCATTAACTCGCTCATTCCGTAGTTATCAGATGCAAACAGATTAAATCCTTTTTCAATTTGCACACGCATTTCCTCTGTGCAACCCTCTGAGCCAAAAAGTCCATGTCTTAACTTTAACTCATCGTTTGAAATGCCCATTTCACGAGCAACCTCACTCATATATAAACCATAAGATGGTGTTGCAACGATACCTGTTACACCAAAATCCTTTAGTAGCATTACCTGTTTTTGGGTATTGCCACTTGAAGCTGGAATTACTGTCGCACCAAGCTTTTCAAGCCCATAATGAAGACCTAATGCACCAGTGAAAAGTCCATATCCAAAGGAAATTTGAATAATATCTTCATCGCAAACTCCAACAGCAGCACATAATCTTGCAACACAGTCAGACCACATCTCAAGGTCGCTTTTGGTATAGCCTACAACGGTAGGCTTTCCTGTTGTTCCACTTGAGGCATGAATACGGACAATATCTTTCATTGGTTTACCAAACAGACCAAAAGGATAAGTATCGCGAATATCTTCTTTTGTTGTAAACGGTATGTATTGAATATCGGACAACGTCTTAATTTTATCAGGTGTAACGCCTGCATTTGTTAGCTTATTATGGTAAAACGGAATGTTGTCATAGCAATATTTCACCACCCATTGC
>JBAQWI010000425.1:0-2730 GCA_049298835.1 Oscillospiraceae bacterium | reverse complement strand
TTATTAATTATTGTAGGTTAATCAGCGCTGATTCAGTTCCAAAGAAACCAGTTGTAACTTTTAATTGTTTTGTTGCTCCGTCAATTATAGATTGTGGTACATCAAATACAACGTTCCCAGTTTTTTCCAATCCAGGATTCAAGTTTTCAAGGAAGAATCCAAGGTTAGTACCACTTTCATCAGTATTTGCATACGTTGAAGCAGTTCCGTCAGAATCATAAACAATTTCACCATCAACTAATGAGAATAAATTCGTATCAACCATCATAGCTTTTTGGCCATTATTTTTAACTCTTACCTCAACAACAAGAAATACCCCATTTGCTGTTTGATTAAAATATTCACTACCAAGAGTAGTAGCTGTTGATATTGAATTTACGGTGTATTCCACGTCTCCAACATTTACAACTTGACCAATTGTAAAGCTTGGTTCTACCGGTGCCGGTTCTTCTGCTACTGGTGCAGCTGGTTCTGAGCTTGCTACGGTTGTTTCTGTTTCAGTCGTAGTTTGAGTTTGAGTATCAGCAGCCGTTGTAGTTTCTGCTTCATCATCCCCGCCACCAGCAAATGAGCCAACTACTGCTACTGCAAGCACCCAAAACCAAACACGCTTATAAATAGGTTTTTTTAGTTTGCCTTTTACTTCGTTACCATTTTCATCAAACAATCTTTTCTTAGCCATGATTAACTCCTCCTAAAATCATAATAAGCCAACAACTATAATTATTATAGCTTAAAAACAAAAAATACTATATAAATAATACAAAAATTTTTCGAAATATTTTTTTAAAAATTTGGATTCAATATTAATTAAAATGGCAATAGTTGAAAACAGCACTCTAAGCGATTTTATCAATTTGGCTTAAAAGCAACCCGTTTTGTTTGAATACCGTCCGTATACACTCATTTATCAACGCTGATTTGCTTTCATTCATATTTGTGTTAGCAGGGGCCTAATTCACAGTGAAAAGTGCTTTTGTGATAATTTAGCATGTTAATAGATGCGGATATTCTGACGGAATAGATGCCCGAAATCGGAGTTCTCAACCTTTTTCAAGTCATCCCCTATGAATGCGTATGTCCTAGTTTTTTTGTCGTACACGTACCCTAATTGAGCGATTTTCTTGCTTATTGTCCGTGTGCTGATAGCATATTGTTCTGCAAGTTGTTTTCTCGTTATCTGACCTTTTCCAATTCCCTTAATAGCGTCTTTCACTAGCATTTTAAATGCAACCCCTTCTCATTTTCGATGTGATAACGCAATAATAATGCAAATAATAGAAAAGTACTATTATTTTACTTTACTCGTACAATTCAGCATAAAAAAACAAATAAAAAAATTCAGCGAATAATCCGCGTGTATATAAAGTGTAAGGCTTATCCGAACCCCCAAGGCGGAGCAACCTTATTTTTGTTATAATCGTATAAAAAGAAAAGGGGAAATAAAATGACGGAATTGCAAATGATTCAAAATCAATCAGATCAAATAGACAGGCTAATATCATTAAATAATTGGACAGTAGGCATATTCATAACTATTATTATTGCAGTTATAGGCTTTCTTGGAATATTGCAATGGCGTTTATCAGATAAGCAGATTCAAAGTATTAAGATAGATTTAGAGAAATCAATTTCAGAAAAATATAAATTAGAGAGTGTTAAACTTTTAGAGGATAGAATTGATAAACAGCAAAGAATGCTAGATAAATTAATACAAGATGTAATTTCTACAACAAAGATCGCATCAATAGCATCCCTGTCATCGAATACAGTTGATGAAATTCAATTTCAGCTGTTTATGCACTCACTTTCTATCTTAAATATATATGAAGATTTGGCACCAGATAGTCTTGTTCTAAATGAAATTGATACTATGTTAAGGGTATTTTCTGCACATGGTAATCGACTAAAAGAAGCCGATGTAGAATATCTAGATTTGTTGATTAGTTTAATTGATAGAGTAGCTAGCGAGAATATAAAATCAAATGAAGCTTATATTAAATTAAAAGATTTAAGCACAAAAAAAGCCACTCCCCATTAGGAGAGGAGCTTTACCATCGCCAATGCAATGGTAATTTCACGTCTATAATAGTTAGTACTTTATTCATACTCCCTTATGATAAGCAGCCATTGTTCGATTTGATTCTTTTTTTTCTAATTCAATAGCTTCAATGGATAAGGTTGTAAGATGTATATCTAAAATATTTATAACATTCAATATTATTTCTATATTTTTAAAATTAGTAATTCCAGCTATTATTTCTTCATTCGATTTGCCAGTAAATTTGTTATAGAAAGAATTTAGGTTACAATCTATAATGCTCTTTTCTTTTAAAAATATATAAATCTCTTTTTTATTTTTATAATTCTTAAATACTCTTTGCCATTGTTCCATATAGTTTTGGTCAAAATATTTAGTTATTTCTTCTCTTAAATTGTTTAAACGATTACGTTCTTCATTAATTTTTCTTTCTTTAAGTTTCTCTTCTTTTCTACATTCTTCACAATGGATAGTTGAGTGGTTTTTGATACGATTCCAATCGTCCATCTCCGTAAAGATTTGAAAGGTACCTTTTCCACAATCGCAATGTATCTCATATTGGTTCATCTTTTCAAATCCCATAAGTTAGCTCCTCTAACATTATTATTACTCAAGCATAGCACATACATTGTTTTTTAATGGTAAACTGAGGGTAAAAAAGCGTTGGAAAATTAGGGGGAGTGTATTTA
>JBAQWI010000424.1:0-1554 GCA_049298835.1 Oscillospiraceae bacterium | reverse complement strand
ATTTATCATGTCTGGTTGCGCTAGCTACAATCCGATACCAGAAGGCTATTCTGGGCAAAAAGCAAGCATCCAAGACTCGGCATTAGAGCAATCTAGCCAAAAAGCAGACTTTTTCTATGTCGAATCTGTTGACGGTCATGACATTGAAAACAGTGTGATTGTGACATCACAAGCAAACCGAGGTCGAGGATTTAGTATGACCCCTAAGACAATAGGCCGAGAGATTCCAGCTCGTCTAACAACGCTTAAGATCGTTGGTCGAACAGTCTATGCTGCACCAATTCTTGATTTAACCAATACTGTTTACCAAGTAAAAGGCAATATTCAATTCACCCCTGAAGCGAACAAGTTCTACACAATAAAAGGGGAGCTGGGTGAGAGTTACTCTGCGGTTTGGGTCGAAGAGTATGGCGTTGGTGCTGTAGCTGGAACAAAGATAGAAATAAGGGGTTCAGCCAAGCTCGGTACATTTGAAAAGTGAAGTAGCGTTTAAACAGCAATTCAGTTTGAATGACTAAATGCTCAAAAGTTGAATGGCAGCTTACCCCCCATTTTGCCGAAGGCACTTGAATCCGCAAAGTGGTCGTTCATATCATTTGTATTAGCCAACTAGCAATACTCAAAGCTAACCGTCAATTTATGCATACAGAGTGTGTGTATTCATTTAGATATTAAATTTTCCTAATTTGGCCCAAATGGGCTATTTCTCACAGTGGATATAACTAATTATAATTTTTTAAAATTTAGTCCTGAGTTGGGGATATTAGGCAAAAAAGTCTGATTCAGACTTGTAACTAGTAAGGTTTAATATTCATATTCAAGAAAATGAGACCGTCAAACTTCGCTAATATATACGTCAGGTATTAGACATAGAAGTAAATACAATTAATAAAAATCAATAGAAAGGTATGAAATATGAAAACTCGCTTTGGACTGTTACTTATAGTATTCACATTGTTTGCAACTGGTTGCGCTACTGTAAAACAACAGTCAGTAACTCTTTCAAGTGACGCGATTAGCTCTAAATCCGGACGCATTGGCGTGGCAATGACCGCATTACCAAAAGTAGATACACAATTTCCTGGCGCAGATTGTTTGTTATGTTTGGCAGCAGCATCAATAGCAAACGCATCACTTACCAACTATACCCACACGTTAACATCTGAAGATCTACCAAAGCTGAAAAGCCAAGTAGCTAATCTTTTGCAAAAGAAAGGGATGGAAGTTCTTGTTATTGAGGAAAATTTAAATGTTGGTAGTTTTCCTGACTTTGGAACAAAAGGAACAAACGTTGCATTGAAAAACTTTACGCCACTAAAACAAAAATACAATATTGATAAATTACTGGTAATTGATATTAACGGCTTAGGCTTCATACGTACTTATGCGTCCTACATACCAACCAGTGACCCGAAAGGAATTATTCGAGGAGCGGGGTATATTATTAACTTAAGTAACAACACCTACGATTGGTATTTACCATTAGAGGTTATGAAAAGTGCAGATTCAGTCTGGGATGAGCCACCTAAATTTCCAGGTTTGACAAATGCATAC
>JBAQWI010000423.1:0-2113 GCA_049298835.1 Oscillospiraceae bacterium | reverse complement strand
ATACAATGCACCAGTATCGACATAGATGTATCCTAGTTCATTTGCGGCATTTTTGGCAATTGTGCTTTTCCCTGCGCCCGCTGGACCATCAATTGCAATTGATTTTAGCGACATGATATTCCTCCCTGTATTTCAATGTTAAAGTAGCTAAATTAGCAGTTTATTCCCGCAACATATCCAGTAGAAAATGCAATTTGAAGATTAAATCCACCTGTGTAGCCGTCTACATCAATGACTTCACCTGCAAAATATAACCCTTTTACAATTTTAGATTCCATTGTTTTTGGGTTAATCTCATGAATATCCACTCCGCCAGAGGTAACGATTGACTCAGCAATGGTACTGAAATCGTCGACACTTATAACAAGTGATTTAATTAACTCACAGAGTTTTTTTCTTTGTTCCTTTGTTATAGAGTTCACTTTTGTAAACGGTGGTATTCCCGAGCGTGTGATTATAATTGGAATTATTTTTTTAGGCAATAACTCATCAAGGGAATTAACAAAATCTTTATTTAGGTATTTCTTGAAATCTCGCAAAATTCTTGTGTCAAGTTGTGTTTCATCTAGTCCTGGTTTTAAGTCAATCGATATTGTGAAACGGTTTGGCTCAAGTTTTTTAATATGTGCTGATGCACTCAATATAAGTGGGCCTGACATTCCAAAATGAGTGAAAAGCATTTCGCCTAATTCTCTATAAAGAGGCTTTGGCTTTTGATTGTCATAAAGAGAAACCCCTACATTTTTAAGCGATAGCCCCTGCATATCTGCACAACATTCATCTTTTGATATAATTGACACAAGAGATGGCTTAATTTCAGTAATCGTATGTCCAAGTTTTTTTGCAAACTTGTATCCCTCACCGTCTGAACCTGTCAGAGGATAGGACATACCCCCTGTTGCAATAATGACGCTATTACTTTCGTAAGCACCACCATTTTTACAGATTACACCAGTAACTACACCATCTTGAGTTGTAATATCTACTACTCTGTCTATGTTGTTTTTTACGCCCAAGTCCTTACAAGCCTCTGCCATTGCATTGGCTACGTCTGCCGCTTTATCCGAAACAGGGAAAACCCTGCTTCCACGTTCAGTTTTAAGAGAAACGCCCTGCTCCAAAAAGAAATGTTTGGTATCAGCAGTCGAAAACTGGTTGATTGCACTATATAAAAATTTTGAATTTGTTGAAATGTTTTTTAAAAACTCTGAATTGTCACAGTCATTCGTAATGTTACAACGACCTTTTCCTGTTATACGAAGTTTTCTACCTAAAAGGTCATTTTTGTCAATCATTAAGACCGACTTACCAGCTGTTGCTGCTGAATATGCAGACATCATTCCTGCAGCTCCGCCGCCAATGACGATAACGTCAAATTTCATTAATTGTCCTCCGCTTTCTGGTAGACGTCATACTCGTCCCAAATGTTTTCAAGTTCTATAAATGTGTGTTCTAAGTCTTTACGTTTTTTAAGTCCAACTGCTACAATTAATGCATTAATCAGACTAAGAGGTGCTACAAGCGAATCAACAAAGGATGCCATATCGCTCCTTGCTTGAAGGAAAAAGTCAGCTTCCTTTGCAAGAGGCGACGACTCACTGTCCGTAATAGCAATGACAGTTGCACCCCTGTCTTTTGCAAACTTAAGTGCCTTCGCACTACGTTTTGAATAACGTGGAAAGCTTATGCCTATCATTATATCTTTATCGCTAATTCGCATTATTTGCTCAAACATTTCACTTGAGCTTGTTGTGTGAATCAGTTTTACATGCTCAAAAATTATATTAAAATATAGCACTAAAAATCTTGCCAAAACAGAAGCACTTCTTGATCCAAGCACATAAATATTCTTCGCACTTACAATAGAATCTACTGCCCCCTTAAAGCTTTCTCGTGAAGTTTCTTCAAGAGTTTTCTTGATTTTTTCAATATCAAGATTTAGCACCTTATCGAGTACATCTGAGTCACCAATTTGTTCATTTGCAACCTCAATCCTTTGAATAGAGGTTAACTTATTTTTTATCATTTCGTGCAACTCATTTTGCAATTGGGGATAACCATCATAACCTAACTCAAAAGCAAACCTAACCACTGTAGATTCGCTGACAGATGC
>JBAQWI010000422.1:0-2859 GCA_049298835.1 Oscillospiraceae bacterium | reverse complement strand
GCCCATTAAAGATTTTCTTGAAGATTGGAATTTAATCTCACTTAAAATTAAAGATCAAGACCCAAAAATTTTATTAATTGGATATATTGATGGCGGCTCGATGATTCGACTGAGCACAGAAGCTGTTCAAATTGATATGAGCAAAAATCTATTGATTACAAAAAATGGCTCTTTGTATCAATTCGGTAAAAAACTGGAAACAGAACCAGATCAAACGCAATTAATGTTCATTTGCTCGGCATTCCATGGCTGGGGATTTGGTCAGTATTTAGGTACACCGCATTTTTTCTTTTAAAAATTATGCATATTTTCTTAGATTTTGACGGTGTGCTGCATCCTGACGCTGTTTACGCGCCCAGGAATAAGCCTATTGAGCTGAGAGCGAAAGGTGAGCTATTCATGCATGCGCACGTGCTTATTGAAGCACTAGCACCATATCCAGAAGCCAAAATCGTTTTATCAACGTCATGGGTACGCGCATTTGGATACAGTAGAACAATCAAGAAGATGCCGCCTGCATTAGCAAGCCGCGTGATTGGTGCGACGTATCACACGGATATGAAAGATCAGTCGCCAATGTATGGCAGCGGCTATGACAGCTTTCAAGGCTTATCTCGTTATCAACAAATTATTAATCATGTTAACCGTAACGCCATCAAAAATTGGTTTGCCATTGATGATTTGCACAGTGGCACTGAAATTCATGAATGGCCAAAAGATATGCGGCATTATCTTTTATTAACAGAAGAGCAAGAAGGCTTAGCAACGGATCATAAAATTGCTGAATTAAATACAAAACTCATGAGTATTCAATATGACTAATAAAATAACGATTTTTACACTAATTTTGCTAATTGGTGGTTCAGCTGCATATCTAAGTTCTGATGATTACAAAAATCGTGTTAGACAATATAACGCTGAAAAAGAAGCACGTAATGCGCATTACAAAGCCTTTTTATGGCGTGATTGTGGTCGTGTTATATCATATAGAAACATCATGAATGGCAAGCCAAATCCAAATTCAGCAATTCAACCATTACGTATATTTACTGTTAGATCACATAATGGGAACGTTTCAAGTAAATGGGGAACGGGCGCATGTTTTGATTCTTACTACGCTCAAACAGGCTTAAAGCGCTAAAACCACATTTATCTTAACAATTAAGTTAAGTTTAATGTCAATTATCGCTAAAAATATCTAAAAACATTTTAACAGTTTCACTTCTTTCACTTTTTGCTTTTTTTAATGCAAAATTACTTTTCCTGAAGCCATACTCTTCATAAAAGTTTATAACTTTTGGTTCTTTTACAGAGTCAACAACAACTAATCTAGCTGCTGACGGGCTATTAGATTCAATAATAGAGCCTATAGCTAGATCTAGTATATTTTTACCGTTTTTGTGGCCATGCAATTGATAATCTAAAGCTAACTTGCAAATTAAAACTGATGGGATTTGATGAATAACGATTTGAGTATTAACGCCAAGCTCAAAGAATTCTGACTCATTTAATTTAATTGAGTTGTGAGCCATTGAGTAGTAAGCGGCTACCCCGTCAAAATCGCTATGAAATAAACAATTAGTAAACGATATTTTATTTTGATGAAGAGTTAAAGCCTCTTCGTAAAGAAATGAATTTAAATTGTCAATTCCGCAATCAAATTTATTAATTATTGCCTGGTCGATTTCGGTAATGTTTAAAATACCAAAATCTTCAGCTGACAATTTCAAACTTAATTAACTCAAATTGATTTTGAACGATACTGATCGAGAAACTTAGCTGATCTAGCTGCTGATGCTAAAGACGCTTTAAATTCAGCTTGCTCAATTTTATCTTCCGTTAACTTTGTTGATCGAATAATGCTCAATGCAAACGCAGCTTCAATACGTGAAAAATCCATCTTTCTGAAAAGATCAGTAGATTTACTAGATTTTACTTTTTTTAAGCGCATTTTTTTATCCATTTTACACAGACGAAAACAGTCAGTGAGATTTGAAAAATTAAAAGTTATGTGTTTTGTGGCTGATAATGAACATTAATGAAACTTAATGAACAATAGTGCACATTATTGAACATTACTAGCAATCTGTCAATCACGAATTTAAGTGTATGTCAACCAGCTGCGGGAACATTTTTTATTTATCGGCAATTTTAAATTATTCTTAAAATAATTAAGAATTTTAAGAAAAAAACTACAACTCCCCGTCATTACTAGCAGCTCATGACGACGCGTCGTTCACGCGTCGTATATTTATTTTTAATTCACCCTAAAGTTTTCTGAAATTTTGCCGTTAAAGCTGTTAACAGCTTTAAAAAATTTAACGGTTAAAAAATATGAATAAAAATAAACTATCAGTAGCTGTTTCAATGGCTTTAATTATCATGTCAACAGAAGCACACGCTGGATTTATCAGCAATTTATTTGATTTCCTTAAGTTTACTGATGGTCATCATCATCACACGCAACCTATTAAGCCCCCTGTTAGCAAGCCGCCTGTAAACAATCCAAGTCCTACTGTACCCAGCGAGCCTACGGTGCCAAATATCCCTGCTTACACGCCATCAAGCACGCCATTAACGACTGATACGTATGCGCCATGGTTGAATCAAATCGGATTAAGCAATGAGATTTCATCTGCTGGTAAATGGGGTAAAGACATTAAAGTAGCTATCGTTGACACTGGCATTATTGCAAACAGTGGCTTATTTGCTGCTGGTCAAGTTTCAGATAGTTTAAGCAGCTGCGCACGTGTAACTTCTACTTGTGTTAATGGTTATTATGATTCCATCCCAAGCAATATGTCGGGCGGGGTATTCGGTCATGGCACCAAAGTTTCAGGTTTGATTTTGGGTACAGAA
>JBAQWI010000421.1:0-1796 GCA_049298835.1 Oscillospiraceae bacterium | reverse complement strand
TTCTAATACTCTCTTGTGTGAGGTCTATTTTTACTTGGTAATATGAAATGCCAGTTTTTTGATCACTTAGTAAGTCTGCCGATAACTCAATGACTTTGCCATTTAATTCTGGCATTTCACTTTGATTAAAAGATGTAAAGCGAACTTCCGTTTGTAGTCCCTTTGAAACGCGCTCAATATCAGAGGGTAATATCTGAGCCTCAATTATTAGTTCTGAGTTTTGTGGGACAATGTATAGAATTGGCTCGCCTGCTGAAATGACATTATTTGAATTATGTACAGATAAACCAAAAACCATACCATTTGATGGTGCTCTTATGACAGAACGATCAAGTTTATCTTGTATAGCAAGTAGTCTTTCAGTGGAGTCGCTTAGCTTTACATTTATCTCACCTAATGCAGTGTTTACTTCTTCCTTAAATTTTTTTTCAATTTGTGTAATTTGAAGTTTGGTTTCATTGATAAGTAATTTATTGGTTGATACATCAGAGTATAACTGCGAGATTTCTGCTAATAGTATGGAATGATTACGCTCTACATCTCTTAGATGAATTTTGTCAGTAAATCCTTCCGAAAGAAGTTCTTTTAACTCTTTAATTTCCTCAGTGTAAGAGTCGAGCAGCTTTTTTTTGCTATATATTTGATTCTCTAACTCTCTAATTTTGCTAGATGTCTGGTCAACGCGAAGTCTTAATATAGAGGTTTCACCTTCTAGAGCATTTTTCCTAGTATGAAATGTATTATTTTCTGTTTCTATGATTTCTAGAGTTTTAAGGTCGGACGAGTTAAGTAGCGAATCAGAAAAGTTAATTTTTTTAAGGTTGTCTCGCTCACTAGTTAGTCTTGCAGTTTGTGCTGATAGGGCAATATTCTGCATACGGGCGATTTCTAGTTGCGCCTTAATATCTGTGTTATTAAGAATAATTAGCGGCTGATTAGTTTCGACTAAATCTCCATCTTTGATAAGAATGTTGTTAACTACTCCACCTTCGAGGTGTTGTATTGTTTTGCTGTGTGACTTTACGACAATGGTACCTTGCGCAATTACTGAGCTGTCAAGAGGTGCAAAAAATGACCATAATCCAAAGAACAGTAGTGTAAAAACTATAATGGCATAGCCAATAAAGTGAATTTTTTTGTCATCGGCATGTAGATTTTTTTGTATTTTATCTATGGAGTTTGTCATTTTTTTCATAATGCTTATTTTTGAGATGCCAAAGCTTGGTTGTGTTGTTGTTTCATTTTTGAAATTACCACATCTCTCGGGCCATAAGCGAATAATTTCCCATCTTGAAGTATGATCAACTTGTCTACTTTGGATAAGATATTGTTGCGATGCGTCACAATGATCACAGTTGTCTGCATTTTTTTAAGTTCAGTTAAGGCTTTTTCAAGCGCTGACTCGCCTTGCTCGTCAAGATTTGAGTTCGGTTCATCAAGCACAACTAGTATTGGATTATTGTAAAGTGCTCTAGCTAAACCAATACGCTGCCTTTGACCTCCCGACAAATTTCCACCACTTGCATCGATAAAGGTGTCATATCCTTTGGGAAAGCTTAAAATTAACTGATGTACATCAGCTAGTTTTGCTGCTTCAACAACTTTTTCTGGATCTACATCTCCAAAGCGTGCGATATTTTCACTAATTGAACCTTCAAATAGTTCAATATCTTGTGGTAGGTAGCCGATAAATTGGCCTAGATGCTCACTGTTCCACTGAAAAACTTCTGCTCCATCTAATCGAACAGCACCGTTTGCTGATGGCCAAATTCCTAATATCGCCCTAGCCAAGGATG
>JBAQWI010000420.1:0-1689 GCA_049298835.1 Oscillospiraceae bacterium | reverse complement strand
ATTAACAAGTCCAGAGCATTATACTTATAAAAGAGGAAGCCGGAGGGTACCTCCGGCTTCCTCTTTTGATTTTCTTCCTATCGATCATCATTTGAACAGTTATATAGGTCTAGAGATGGCCTTGGTTAAATATTAAACAACCATATATGTTTGGAATATGTATTTTTATGAACATCACAAGTATGACGCAGTACGAATAAAGTAGTTAAAACCGATTTGTAAGGTCGGCTACTTATGATGGTTTGGTTGAACTTGGTTGTTGTTCCGATATCAGGTCAATATTTAACAGGCTTGGTGGAGGTGGGATTGGTCTGATTGTCGCACAGGAAATGCCCATTTGCATGCTACCGATCAAATATCAAATATTAAGTTTAGTATTCACGATGGTTACATTACAATGATTATAAACATTTTTATATGAGGAGAGATCTATATGGATTTAATCAAATCCGAAAGACAATGGGCTTTAAATGCATTTATTATTTATAGCCTTTTATCGCTTGTTGGTTTGGTTGTGGATTATTTAGGTCGAATAATATTAGCAGATTCAGATGGAACAGAAATCATTTCTAACATATTAACGAGTACACAAGGGTTTTTTACAGGAGTATTAGGATATGGAGATTTCTTTGAATACTCAGGGTTTTATCTTATTCCATTTGTTTTAGGAGGAATAGTTTGGATATTAGTAGCGATTTTTCTTTGTTATGTAACGAGAAATAAAAATAATACAAAAGAAAAACTAAGGCAATCCGGAAAAATACTAATATCTTTTGGAACTATACTTGGTATCATTAGTACTCTTATAATAGGACTCTATATTCAGATTGCTGGTGATATTTGGGCTATACTTATATTATTTTTTTTAGCAACAATTATTATCCCACCATTTATTGTGGGACTAGTACTTTTCGGTATTAGTAAATCCTTGACTTTAGGAGATAAACAGTAGCAAAATAAGTTTTTAATGAATATTTCGGTAAGGCAGCTACTTATGCACAGAACCAGAAGCCATATATGGAGAACTATCTTGTTAATCCGCGTGAACAAAGGGACGGATCTCTCGTTCATACCGCTTAAGCATTATGAACAGTTGTTGAACTAATTCCTGTTAAGCGGCTTATTTGCCTGTTACTGATCCCCTCAATCCCCTTCATTTCTTTTAGTAGTTCATCTCGTTCTTTCTTAGCCATTCTTCAAATGTCATCCAGTGGCCGACATTTGAAGAATGCTTTTAAAACCCGCTCTGCTTCTCTATCATTCAAACGTGTTTCTTCGGGATAATCCAAACAATTAAACTCATCATTTTCTTCCATATAGGTACGAAAAGAATTAACAGCACTCTTTTTACCATTACCGAATAACCCCAGTACGAAGCTGGTTTTGCTAAGACCCGGTGGATACTCATCGTTTGCGTAACGGTGTTTGTCAAGATAGTTGTCGCGAATTCCTAAAATTATGTATGAGTTATGAGATCTGATTTTTCTCAGTTATTTCCTTATTAGGTTGCTCTGGATTAAGCCATACTTCATCATCTAAATGCCAATTCCGTATTTCTCCGGACCAGCGTTCAGGATGAGATGCCTTCGCTTTTTCATAAACTTGGTTACGTCGGGACGTTCTTTTTGTAACAAGGCTTATGCTCTTTGTATATTCATTGGGATAAACGCCGCTCTAACACCATTGTAT
>JBAQWI010000419.1:0-7981 GCA_049298835.1 Oscillospiraceae bacterium | reverse complement strand
TTTTTCACTACATTATTGACAACATTATTATAAATTGTTTTTTCTGTTGCCTTAGTTGTGGTGTCACCCGACTCAATATTCCAATCATGGAATGTAAACCCTCTTCTGAGCATTTCAGCAATAATGGGCTGGTAGGTAGACTGATTATGAGAATTTATACTTCCTCCTGGAAAACGAAATAAATCAATTTTAACACCAGTCAATTCGTATATATGTAAATACATTTTGTTGAAATCCTCAAGATAGGTATCTACAGAAGCATAAATTTTATTATAGTTGTGACTGGCTGAATGAACACCAATAGTATGTCCTCTATTTACAATCTCTTTATACATTGAATTTGAAAATTCATCATTTTTATACACAACAAAGAACGTTGCTTTGATTTGATACTGATCAAGAATATCTAAAATTTTAGGTGTTTGTTTTGAAGGTCCATCATCAAATGTAAGATACACCTTTTTTTCACCATTCGGCAACTTCTTTGCAACTGGAACAGCATATAAATCTGGATAGTCGAGCTGATAATCTATGCTCTTACACTCCACAACTGGCGTTTTAACTTGTGAATTCTGTGTAGCATTTTCAACTTTCCCTACGATAATAGGGACCTCTGTAGCTTTATCTGCAATTGCTCTCACCGTATTGAGTTCATCTGATAACTTTTGGCTCTTGAACAGCAGCGACATAGCAACTACTATAGGTAAAACAATTAATATCACAATAAACATAAGTATAAAATGTTTAAAAAACTTCACACTACCCCAATACATAATTCCCCAATCCCCACTAACCCTGTCTAATATTTTATATACCATTATCCTCTTTATTAGTAACATAGTAACATTTAACACTATAAATGTCAATTATATAGTGTTATAATTCTACTAATTAATACATTTTTCTCCATTATATACAAATATATTAAAAAAAGCAGAGCTTTCGCTCTGCTTTTTTGTGTGCAATTATTGCATAAATTCAATATTGGAACTTTCCTCGTTGGTAGTTTCTTTATCATTTAATCTAATACTTTTCAGTACTCTATCCCTAGTTATATTTTTCAAATCGTTTTCATCAAGGTTTACTGTTGCACCAACATAATCCTTATATATTACCTCAATATCCATTCTAGAAAATGTGATATCTACATCCTGCACAAACTCTATGAGTTTATCTGCTATTTCATCTTTGGTAGGCATTTGCTCGGTTGACTCCCAATGCAAATATACAGTTGAGCCCATTTCCATATTATCATATTCGTACTCGTCAAGCCAAAATATAGAATTATAATTCACACGATATACATCAGCGGTACCATTTAGCACATTTTGATCAAGTGCTTTCTCGATTGCATCTTCACCTTTATCTCGGTTTTCTTGCATCGTACGCTCATTCGTAATTGCTTTTGAAACGATTGGAGCAATAGATGCTGTACCGATAGAAACAATGCTAATCATAATCACTAAGAAAATGGAAACTCCATCATATCTTAAAACATCATCTTTAAACTTAATTGCATATATCAAAACCTCAACGCCTAAGATAACCAAAACGATTGGTGCAAATTGAAGTATAACAAGTGATTTTTCTTTGAATATAAGTATTAGTGGTACCATAATACCGATTAAAATTAGGGTAATTCCTAACGTGAATGTGCCCACACGTCTTTGTCTCATGATGTCATTCCTCCAGTGTATTTACTCTGATTTTATGTTAATAATCTCGTCTATCTCGCTGTTTTGTTTTTTGTTGGTCACTTTAATTAATCTAATACCTATTACTACACACACTACAGGAACAATTAAAGTCGGGATTGCATTGATAATATTACGAATTGCCCAATAAGCATCCTGAGAGAAATAATATCTGATGTATTCATAACATCTTTCAAGGGACATCCTAAAAATAGAATATATTCCAATGATAGTTAATCCCCAGCCAATCCAAAGATGGCGTTTTCCAATCATTTGTGTAATTATTTTGTTCTTTGGCATATCAATGTTATATATAAATTCATCTTTTATCATTTTCATCTCATCAATCGGCATATTCATACGGTTTACTGCATCAAAAAAAGAGTAAAACCAGATAATTGGAAGAGCAAAGCAAATAACAGGAATGTACAACAGTACCGACACTGCGATAACTCCCCAAAACACTCCCATAATAGACAGTCCTTTTTTTATTAGACCATGATACATCTGTCCTGCCCCTGGAACAAGTGCGGTAACAAATGTAAAAAATTTATTTTTTGTTCTCCTTATCTGCGGCATGATAGGCGGTCTCATTGGAGGCTGTTGTTGTATTGGCTGTTGTTGAGGCTCATAATTGATATAATTGCTATTTTGCTCCATCTTTCGCATCTCCTTTAAATCCTATATTAATTTGATCAGCAAATCCTAAAAATCCCCTGTTTAAACTGCTCGTAATACTGTTAAAAAAATCATGTTTAGAGTCTTTCTCTACAGGCTTAGGCTTTTTTTGTTGTTCTGTTTGCTGTCTATCATTTTGTATGTGCGTTGGTGTACCCAATGCAAAACCAAGTGCACCGCTAAAAAATATAACCATTGTAAGACATAGTGCAACCCCAAGTTTTACAAACTGCATAACAAGTATCTTTGTTTTTTTCATAGTATTTTGTTCAGAGTGGATAACGTCCATTACACGATTAGCAAGTCCATCGCTAGGCTCTATTAACGAGTCTTCAGTAAGGCTATCAACATATCTCGTCATACAATCTTCGCAGCTACTTATATGTGCCAAAATCAACTGTTTTTCTTCTAAATCAAGCCCATCGTTTTCTAACATAAAAAACGCAAGCGGGGTTAGATGAGCATTGCTGAAATATACTTTATCAAGCATTACTAAATTCCTCCTTTAATATATCTTTTAATTTGTCCCTTGCACGATAACTCTGCGTCTGTACCGTTTTCACTTGCCGCCCAAGCTCAAGTGCAATTTCGACAAAGCTTTTATCCTCTATAAAGTGTAGCATTGCGACCTCTTTATATGGCTCTGGCAAACTTTCGCAAGCTCTTTTTACAAGAATAACCTTTTCTTCAATTTCAATTTCATTTTGCAAAGAATATGTATCTTCTATTGCTGTGAGCTTTTCCTGCTCAACTGCGCTAGTAGTTCTAACGTAGGAGCTCTTTAGGTGATCCTTGCATTTATTTGTGGCAATTCTGACTAGCCACGGCTTATAATTATCACCGATAAAATTGTCAATCACACGATAGGCTGTAACAAATGTTTCCTGTGTCAAGTTTTCAGCCTCGTAATAATCGCCTACAAAGCGATGGCATACTGTAAATATTAATTTCGTGTATTGGTTTACCAGCTTCGTAAAGTCCAAATCACTCATATAAATCCGTTGCCACCACCTCTCATTTTATTGTCTGCTTATAAAACGAATGAACTTGATTTTTGTCTTCAAAATCCGAAGAAAAATATCATAGTATATTTTAACATATCACATTGTTTCTTACAATGGAAGTTTATTTACATAAGAAAGGGGCGAACACAAAGGTTCGCCCCTATGGGTATCAATTAAATTAATTTCTACAGAGGATGTACTCCACTTGCCTTATTGGCATGGTCAGCATCAATGTTGTACATTTTATTCTTGCGGTTTTCAAAGAACTTAATTGCAACTGGACCAAATTGAGCAAGGCTTAGTGCGTCCTCATCTTGGATAGCCCACTCAGCTGCATCCTTTTTCATTGTCTCAAGCTCAGGTTTTAGTAAATCAGCAGGGCGACAATCAATAGGGGCCTCATCACCAATAATTTTCTTTCTAAACTCTGGATCAATCGCAACAGGAGTCTTGCCATATTCGCCACGAACAAGGCCTTTGAACTCTTTGGTTACAGTCTTGTATCTCTCACCCATAATTACGTTAAACACAGCCTGTGTGCCAACAATTTGTGAAGTAGGAGTAACAAGTGGTGGATATCCTGAATCTTTTCTAACTCTAGGAACTTCATTTAACACGTCAGTCAGTTGATCAACCTTACCAGCTTGTTTTAGCTGTGAAAGTAGGTTAGACAACATTCCACCTGGAACTTGATAGATAAGTGCATTTGTATCAGTTGCAAGCATCTGTGGGTCAAGTAAACCAGAACCAATGTATTTTGCTCTCAAAGTCATGAAGTAATCTCTTATTGAGTTTAGACGAACTAGGTCAAGACCTGTATCGTACTCTGTGCCTTGAAGAGCGGCTACCATTGATTCTGTTGGCGCATGAGATGTACCAAGAGCAAGTGGTGACATTGCTGTATCAATGATGTCAGCACCTGCCTCAATGCCCTTTAACAAGCACATTGACGCCAAACCAGATGTATAGTGAGTATGCAAGGAAATTGGAAGCTTAGTCACTGATTTAATAGCTTGTACTAACTCAGCTGTTTTATAAGGAGTAAGCAATGCCGCCATATCCTTGATACAGATTGAATCTGCACCCTCTGCTTCAATTTGTTTTGCATAATCCATGTAATACTCATTGGTGAAAACCTCACCCAATGTGTATGAAATTGCAACTTGCGTATGTGCTTTTTCTTTTCTTGCTGCTGCAATAGCAGTTTTTAGGTTTCTGATATCGTTTAGTGCATCAAAAATTCTAATAATATCAATACCGTTAGAAATAGATTTTTGTACGAAATATTCTACTACGTCATCTGCATAATGACGGTAACCTAACATATTTTGTCCTCTAAAAAGCATTTGCAATTTTGTGTTAGGCATCATTTTTCTCATTACTCTTAGTCTATCCCAAGGATCCTCATCCAAGAATCTAAGGCAAGCATCAAATGTTGCTCCGCCCCAAACTTCTGCTGAATAATAACCAACTTTGTCCATTTCGGATAGGATAGGTAACATATCATCCATAGGCATACGAGTTGCAATTAATGACTGGTGAGCATCACGCAACACGGTCTCGGTAATTTTTACTTTAGGCATATTATTATTCCTCCATCTTTAGTTAGTTTGTGTCCAAACAAGATATATCTGAACCTTTAAGTAGAAAACAAAAACTGAAATTACAAGATAACTTCAATTCTCAAATACTAGCTTAAATAACCCATATAATTAAGATGCGATATATGTGAAGCGTTAAGCTTCTTATGCTATTGTAGCGATTACGTCATTAGAGTTAACTGAATCGCCTTTTTTAACTATAATTGATGTTACTGTACCATCAATTGGAGCAACAATATCGTTTTCCATTTTCATAGCTTCTAAAACAACGATAGCTTGACCAGCTTTTACTATGTCACCCACGCTAGCTTTTACATCTACGATTGTACCTGGCATTGGAGCCTCTATTTTTGTGCCTTCACCAGTCGCAACTGGAGTCTCTACTGGTGCTACAACTGGTGCTACAACTGGAGCCACTACTGGTGCTGCTACTGGAGCTGCAACTGGAGCCATTGGAGCTGTGCCTGCGCCCATTTCATCAACTTGTACGTCATATGCTTTGCCGTTTACGTTTATGTTAAATCTTCTCATTTTAAAATCCTCCAAATATTTATTTAATATAGCTACTTGCGAAACTCACGGACGTTCAATGCACGTCCCACCATGTCATTTCAAGATAATTGCAGTTATTATCGCTTTTATAGGGTAGCGTGCTTTTTAGGGAACTTGCTTTCACGTTTACCTGCAAGCATATCAAGCATATTAATCAGTGTTCCTCTTGTATCTTGAGGAGCGATTACTGTTTCAATATAACCACCTTTTGTAGCCTCAAATGGAGAAGCAACAGTGTCGATATACTCTTCAACAAGAGCTGCATGAGCAACTTTTATATCGCCAGCATCTTTTAGCCTATCAGACCACAGAAATTCAACTGCAGTGTCTGGAGCTAGAGCACTAATTTGTGCAGTAGGCCAAGCAATTGTAATGTCAGCGTTAGAGTTTTTTGAACCTAGTGCTACGAATGCTGGTCCGAATGCCTTGCCAGTTATTACGCTGATTTTAGCAGTCGTTGCTTCTGCATATGCACTAGTAAGTTTTGCAATCTCTCTAATATTTGAAACGTCAGCAGATATAGAGAAACCAACTGTATCAATAAATGTTAAAATAGGAATATTAAACGCATCGCAAGTCTTTACGAAACGAGCAGCTTTTGAGCAAGTAGCAGCATCCATTGGATTGATTGTACTTGTTGTAACAAAAGCGGTAGTAACACCTGCCATTGTGCCAAGGAATGTATAAATCCCTTTTCCATACTCAGGGTTAAGCTCTAGTGTTGACTCTGCATCAGCAATGGCTTTTACGATATCTTTTGGACAACCATCAACGTCGATTATTGCATTAGTTTCAGCAAAATCAAACAGTGGAATTGCAGCTAGATTATTTTGTGGAAGCATTGTGATTAGTTTTCTTGTTTGGGCTAAAGAATCCTCTTCATTGTCGCATACAATTGATGCAACACCGCAAGTAGCCGCATTTTGAGCAGTACCAGCATTTGGATTTTTATCACCGTTTGCTTTTGTAATAAAAGGAGCAGTTAAAAATAGCTCTGCCTCTTTGCTCATAATAATGTAGTCAGCCGAAGCTGCTACCATAGCACTAACACCAGCACAAGTACCAAGTACAACGGCGATTTGTGGAACAACACCCGATAGGTTATTTGACCACATTAGCATTTTTGAATATGCATTTAGCATCGCATTGCCTTCTGATAATTTTGCTCCGTTTGAGTCAAAGATTGAAACTACTGGACAACCAGTTTTTGCAGCAAGTTCATACACTTTTCTAATCTTTTTAGCGTGTTCTCTGGAAACAGCACCACTATCTACAGTTACATCTTGAGAGAATGCGTAAACCACACCGCCCTCAACTAAACCATAACCGGAAACAACTCCAGCGGTATTTTCACCCGCCATTAAAAAGTTATCAAGCTCTACAAAACTATCTGCATCGAAAAGCGAGGTTAATCTTATTCTTGCCTTGCAATTTTGGTCGATTTTAGCAGAAAGTTCTGACAACTTATTCATTTTGTCTGTAAAACTCATTTTTATTCCTCCGTTTCTTTATATTACAATTTTTTTCACTTATTTACCGCATTAAAATTGATTATACACACTTGATATTAAAATAACAAGACATTTTCACTATAATTTACACTTTTTGCATCCATAAATTATGTTTTCTATGGAACTTGTATTGTATTCGCCCAATTTCACAAAATTGAGTCTTGCAATCAATGTGTTATCAATATTTTGATTGAATATTGCGGAGTTAATGCCAAAATCATAAAGACTTGCAAAAACAGCACGCACTAGCCCATCTGCGATCATATCGTCAGGAGAATTAATTGCTTGGATAATCCCATTTTCTGCGTTGAGGTTATATAATATGTAACCGCCGATTTGATCGGCGTCGTACATACAATAGCAAAGTCTTGCCGCAGTTTTTTCTTTCTCGTTAAGACTTGCTAGCATTTCATTATCTCTAAGTGGTAGTATCTTAATCATTTGCTACCCTCCTAAAACTTTTTAATTTTTCTTCCAAAAGTTGGCTTTGAAATTGCTGTACGGATAGCCTTTAGCTCTTCTTTGGTAAGTTCACGAGTCGTTCCAGGCTTTAGCATACCCAAACGGATAGGTCCAATTGCAGTACGTTTTAGTCTTGCAACTTCAAGATTTACAGCCTCACACATTTTTCTTACTTGACGATTTCTACCCTCTCGAATAACAAGCTCCATTACAACACGATTCGGCTCTTTTGTAAGAACCCTTACCTCTGCTGGTGCAGTTTTACGACCGTCAATGTACACTCCCTCAGAAAGCTTTGCAGCTTGATCATCGGTGATATCAGGGCGAACTGTTACACGATAGGTTTTTGAAACCTCGTGACTTGGGTGCATCATATCATTTGAAAAACGTCCGTCACTTGTAAACAAAAGTAATCCCTCAGAGTTTAAATCAAGTCTTCCAACTGGAAAAATTCTGTTGTCTGTATCTGGTAATAACTC